>NZ_PSWE01000030.1:0-42295 GCF_002932195.1 Rathayibacter sp. AY1C4
GAGCGGATCGACGTGCGCGGTACGCAACCCGCTCTGCGGAACGCGACCACCCTCCCCGGCCGACCGCGGCCGATCGACGACGCAGGAGGAGAGAGGCTCTTGAGCACCGCGCAACCGGCGATCCGCGTGTGAGCGGATCGTCGTGCGCGGTACGCGACCCGCTCTGCGGAACGCGACCACCCTCCTCGGCCGACCGCGGCCGATCGACGACGCAGGAGGAGAGTTGCTCTTGAGCACCGCGCAACCGGCGATCCGCGTGGGAGCGGATCGTCGTGCGCGGTACGCGACCCGCTCTTCCCATCGCGACCACCCTCCCCGGCCGACCGCGGCCGATCGACGACGCAGGAGGAGATCGGCTATGAGTGCAGCCGCAGCGCCGTCCAGAGCTCGGTGCGGGCGGAGACGTCGTCGAGGTCGAGGCCGAGGGCGCGCTCGACGGCGGTGATGCGGTTGCGGAGGGTGTGACGGTGCACGCCGAGGTCGCGGGCGGCGGTCTCCCAGGCGCCGTTGCGGCGGAGCCAGACGCGGGCGCTCTCGAGCAGCACGGCTCCCTCCGGGGTCAGCAGCGGTGCGAGCATCCGGCGGGCGAGCGGTGCGGCTCCGGCGGCGGCGAGGAGCCCGATCATCCCCTCGGCGGCGACGTCCTCGAAGCGGACCACCGTCCCGTCTCCCGTCCGCTCGGCGGCGCGCCGCGCCTCCTCGAGGCCCCGGTCCAGGTCCGACCAGCCGATCGGGGCGGAGGCGCCGGCGCTCGCGCCGTGCCGCTCCAGCACGGCGGTCAGCGGCTCGAGTCCGTCGGCGGCGGCCACGGCGACGAGCGAGCCGTCCCTCTCGGCGAAGAACAGGCGCGCGCCGTCCTCCTCCGCCACGACCTCCAGCTCGTCGAGGAGCGAGTCGCCGTGCACGGGCGCGCTCAGCACGACCACCCGCACGGGCTCGGCGGGCAGCGGGCTCCCCAGGCGCCGTGCGGTGCTCTCGGCGACGTCGAAGGCTCCCGCGGCCAGCAGCTCGAGCAGTCCGGAGCGCAGCTGCCGGCGGGAGGAGTCCAGCGCGCGCCGCTGCTCCAGCGCGATGCTCGCCAGGGCTATGACGCTCGCGACGAGGTCGCTGCCCGCCGGGTCCAGGGGCGTGCCGGTGCCCACGGCGAGCACCCCGCGCAGGTGGTCGCGGCGCCCGATCGTCTGCAGCGTCACTCCGCCGCCGTCGTCGAGTCGGAGTCCCGCTCGGCTGCCGCGGGTCAGGGCGTGCCTCGCGGCCGCGGCGACCGCCTCCTCCGCCGGCACGTCGAGCCGGGTGGGCAGGTGCACCCTCTGCCCGGCGGCGTCGTAGAGGGCGACCCAGCAGTCCAGCTGCCGCTCCAGCTCGGTGAGGATCGCCGCGAGCCCGTCCGGCCGCAGCGCCGCGCGGGCGACCCGCCGCTGCGCCTCGAGCGACCACTCCAGCCGCTCGCGCTGCTCCCGCGAGATCACGTCGGCGACGAAGCGGATGATCCCCATGAACGGAGTCAGGTCCGCCACCTCCAGCAGCGGCAGGCTCTGGCGCTCGCACGCCGTGACGAGAGCGGCGGGCACCTCGTCGTGCACGATGCGGGTGGCGAAGCCGAGCGCGCGGATGCCGCGGCCGCGCAGCCGGGCGACGTACTCCTCCGAGAACTCGGCGCTGTCGTGCCCGGTGAAGTGGACGCCGTCGGTCAGCAGCAGCTGGCCCGACTCGAGCCAGGGCGTCGGATCGACGAGGTCCGAGGAGTGCGCCCACACCAGAGGGGCATCGAGGTCGGCCTCGTCGTGGACGCCGGCGAGCACGCGGAGGCGGAAGGCCGGTTCGGCCAGAAGATCGCGGACGGTCGCGGGCATGCGCGGCTCCCTTCGACGTTCCGTCCATCGTAGGGTCCGCGGATCGACGGATCCGCACGCCCGCTCTCGAGGCGCGCGCGGCACGATGGAGACCATGACGTCCTCGACCGCCCCCACCGTCCGCGACAACGCCTCGGTCACCGCCGCCGACCGGTCCCGCGTGTTCCACTCCTGGTCGGCGCAGGGCGCGCTGAACCCGCTGCCGATCGCAGGCGGTCTCGGCGCCGAGGTCTGGGACGTCGACGGCACCCGCTACCTCGACTTCTCGAGCCAGCTCGTGAACGTCACCATCGGCTACCAGCACCCGAAGGTCGTCGCCGCCATCCAGGAGCAGGCGGGCGTCCTCACCACCGTCGGCCCGGCCTACGCGAACGAGACCCGCGCCGAGGCGGCCCGCCTGATCACCGAGCGGGCGCCCGAGGGCATGGAGAAGGTCTTCTTCACCAACGGCGGTGCGGACGCGAACGAGAACGCGATCCGCATGGCGCGGCTGTTCACCGGCCGCGACAAGGTCGTCTCGCTGTACCGCTCGTACCACGGCAACACGGGAGCGGCGATCGTCTCGACCGGCGACTGGCGCCGCATCCCGAACGAGTACTCCCGCGGGCACGTGCACGCCTTCGGGCCCTACCTGTACCGCAGCGAGTTCTGGGCCGAGAGCCTCGAGCAGGAGTGCGAGCGCGCCCTCCACCACCTCGAGCGCGTCGTGCAGGCGGAGGGGCCGGAGTCGATCGCCGCGTTCCTCCTCGAGACCATCCCCGGCACCGCCGGCGTGCTCACCCCGCCGCCCGGCTACCTCGCGGGTGTGCGCGAGATCGCCGACCGGTACGGCATCCAGCTGATCCTCGACGAGGTCATGGCGGGCTTCGGGCGCACGGGGGAGTGGTTCGCCTTCGACGCCTTCGACGTGCGCCCCGATCTGATCACCTTCGCGAAGGGCGTCAACTCCGGCTACGTCCCGATCGGCGGCGTCGTCATCTCGGATCCGATCGCCCACCACTTCGACGAGCGCGTCTTCCCCGGCGGTCTCACCTACTCGGGCCACCCGCTCGCCGCGGCCAGCGTCGTCGCGACGCTCGAGGCGATGGAGGAGGAGGGGATCGTCGACAACGCGCGCACCATCGGCTCGGAGCACCTGGCCCCCGGCCTGGCGGCGCTCGAGGCGAAGCACGACCTGATCGGCGAGGTCCGGGGCTCCGGAGTGTTCTGGGCCCTGGAGCTGGTCACCGACCGGGCCGCGCGCACCCCGCTGCCGGCGGCCTCCGTCGCCCGCCTCAAGACCGACCTGCTGTCTCACGGTCTCCTGCCCTTCACCGCCGACAACCGGATCCACGTGGTCCCGCCGGCCGTCATCACCCCCGCCGAGGTCGCCCGCGGCCTCGGCATCCTCGACGACGCCCTCACCGCCTTCAGCGGCTGACCGCACTCCGTTCCGCAGGCGGCGGCGTCCTCGCGAGGCGTATCCGGGGATCCGCGTTCCAGCGGATCCGCGTCGCCGTGCGCGACCCGCTCCTCGGGACCCGGCCGCGCGCTCGAGCCGACTGCGGGACGCCGCGCGGGGAGCGGCGTCCTCGCGAGGCGTATCCGGGGATCCGCGTTCCAGCGGATCCCCGTCGCCGTGCGCATCCCGCTCCTCGAGACCCGGCCCCGCGCTCGAGCCGACTGCGGGACGCCGCGCGGGGAGCGGCGTCCTTGCGAGGCGTATCCGGGGATCCGCGTTCCAGCGGATCCGCGTCGCCGTGCGCATCCCGCTCCTCGGGACCCGGCCCCGCGCTCGAGCCGACTGCGGGACGCCGCGCGGGGAGCGGCGTCCTAACCAGCGGCGTCCTCGCGAGGCGTATCCGGGGATCCGCGTTCCAGCGGATCCGCGTCGCCGTGCGCGTCCCGCTCCTCGGGACCCGGCAGCGCGCTGGAGCCGACTGCGGGACGCCGCGCGGGGAGCGGCGTTCTCGCGAGGCGTATCCGGGGATCCGCGTTCCAGCGGATCCGCGTCGCCGTGCGCGACCCGCTCCTCGGGACCCGGCCCCGCGCTGGAGCCGACTGCGGGACGCCGCGCGGGGAGCGGCGTCCTAACCAGTACTGTGCAAGGCGAACGCCGTCACGAACCCGAGCACCGCGTACAGCCCGGTGAGCACGTCGTCGCGGTCGAACGCCTCGGGGATCATCGTGTTCGAGATCATGGCGAGGATCGCGCCGGCGGCGACGGTCGTCACGAAGGCCACGACCGCGCCCGGTGCGGTGGCGAAGACCAGGAAGCCGACCAGCGCCGCGGCGGCCGAGATCGCGGCGATCCCGCCCCAGACGGTGAAGACGTAGCGGGCGGAGCGGCCGTCGGCCTTCATGCCGACCGTCGAGGACAGGCCCTCGGGGAGGTTCGAGATCGCGACCGCGGCGACGATGGGCACGCTGATCGCCGCTCCCGCTCCGCCCTGGGCGACCGAGAGGCCGAGCACGATCGATTCGGGGACCCCGTCGATCAGGGCGCCGGCCGCGATGGCCGCGCCTCCTCCTCCGCCCGACCCCTTCGCGCTCTTGCGGTTCCCCGCGCCGGCGCGGGTGAGCAGCGCGTCCGCGCCGACGAAGACGACGGCTCCCGCGAGCGTGCCGAGGATCGTCGGGAGCAGTCCTCCGTCGTCCGCCGCCTCCTGCACGAGCTCGTAGGCGAGCGCCGAGATCAGCACCCCTGCTCCGAACGCGGAGATCGCGGCGGTGAGCTTCGGGGGCACGCGCACGAACCAGGCGAGCGCGGCGCCGATCAGGAGGGTGGCGCCGCCGATCGCGCCGCTGGCGAGGGCGAGGGTCCAGGGAGGCACGGCTCCACCCTGGCACCGGCGGCGTCCCGTCGCGGCGGGCTTGACGGCGGCGCTCCGGCGGCGCTCGACCCGCCTCCGCCCGCCCCGACAGCTGTCGTGCAGGCGTCGGGCCGCGATGCCCGGCCGATCCTCGGCGATGGAGGGCCGCTCAGGCCGGGCGTCCCCGTAAACTGCCGGAATGGCGGAGTTCAGCGCGAGTGTTTTCCAGAACGAGTTCCTCTCGGACGGCGCCACCGACGTGCACGCCATCGTCACGGTGACCGCGTCCGGCACGGGGGTCGCCGGGTCCGACGGGGCCGCGGCCGAGATCATCATCGTGGACTGCTCCGGATCGATGACCGGCGAGAACATGACGGCCGCGAAGCGCGCCGCCGCCGTGGCCGTCGACCAGATCCTGGACGGCACCTTCTTCGCCGTCGTGGCCGGGTCCGAGCGCGCCGACCGCGCCTTCCCGTACCCCAACGCCACCGTCTCGATGGTGCGGATGGAGCCGGGGGCGCGAGCCGCGGCGAAGGAGGCGATCGGCTACCTCCAGGCCGACGGCGGCACCGCGATGGGCACCTGGCTGACCCTCGCCCGCCAGCTGTTCGCGACCGTGCCGGAGGCGACGCAGAGGCACGCGATCCTCCTCACCGACGGCAAGAACGAGCACGAGTCGCGGATGCAGCTGGACGCGGCGATCCGCGCGGCGTCGGGCGACTTCCAGTGCGACGTGCGCGGCGTCGGCTCCCGCTGGATCGTCGAGGAGGCGCGCACCATCGCGAGCGCCCTGCTGGGCACCGTGGGCCTGATCGCGAACCCGGCCGACATGGCGGCCGACTTCGAGTCGCTGATGCGGGCGTCGATGGGCCGGGGAGTCGCCAACGGCGAGCTCCGCGTCTGGACTCCGCAGGGCGCGCAGCTGCTCTTCGTCCGCCAGGTCGCTCCGAACCTCGAGGACCTCAGCTCCCGGCGGAACGCCGTGAACCCGCTCACCGGCGCCTACCCGACCGGCGCCTGGGGCGACGAGTCGCGGGAGTACCACGTGGCGGTCCGGGTCGCGTCGAAGCCGGTCGGCTCGGAGCAGCTCGCCGCGCGGGTGCAGCTCAGCGTGCGCGACGAGGTGGTCGCCTCCGCCCTGGTGAAGGCGCGCTGGACGGACGACTCCGCCCTGACCGCCCGCATCGACCCCGCCGTCGCCCACTACACCGGCCAGACCGAGCTCGCCTCGGCGATCCAGGACGGGCTCGCAGCCAAGGCGCGGGGCGACGAGGCGACCGCCACGGTCAAGCTCGGGCGGGCGGTGCAGCTCGCCTCCGTCACCGGGAACGACGAGGCGACCGCGAAGCTGCGGAAGGTCGTCGAGATCGACAACCCGAACGAGGGCACCGTGCGGCTCAAGCGGGGCGTGGACCGCCTCGACGAGATGGCGCTGGACACCGCGTCGACCAAGACCACGCGGGTGCGCAAGTGAGCTTCCGCTGCCCCGAGGGGCACACCTCGCAGTCCGGCGACTACTGCGACGTCTGCGGGGCGCCCATCGGTGCCGCTGCGGCCCCGTCGCCCGCTCCCGCCGCGCCGACCACCGCGATCCCGACCGGACCCTCGGTCTGCCCGCACTGCTCGTTCCCGAACGAGCCCGGCGCCCTGTTCTGCGAGAACTGCGGCTACGACTTCACGACCGGCTCCCTCCCCGAGGCCGATCCGTTCACCTCCTCCGGCGCCGTCCGCGCTCCGGGCGAGGTCGGCGGCTCCGCGACGCCGTCGGGGGACCCGGCCCAGCACCTGGGCGAGGCGCCCGCGCCGCAGGCCGATCCCGCGGCTCCGACCGAGCTGGTCCCGGAGCAGGAGGCCGGCTTCGACACCCCCGTCGCGACCGCGCCGCCCGCCGCTCCGCCGACCGAGGTGATCCCGGAGGCCCCTGCACCCGAGGCCGCAGCCCCCGACCCGGCACCCGGGGCCTCAGCGTCGGAGGAGGAGGCTGCGTCCGCGCCGGCCACCGGCTCCGCCCGCCCCGCCGCCGCCTCCGCGGACCCGGACCGCCCGTGGATCGCCGAGCTCTGGGTCGACCCGGAGTGGTACGCCGAGCAGCGCGCCGACGACCCCATGCCCTCGCCCGGCCCGCCCGCGACCGTCGTCCTCCGCGAGCGCACCCTGCTCGTCGGCCGCCCGTCCGTCTCCCGCGGCATCTCGCCGCAGGTGGACTGCGGCTCCGACTCCGGTGTCTCGCGGCGCCACTGCCAGCTGAGCACCGACGGCTACCGCTGGTGGGTCGAGGATCTGCAGTCGGCGAACGGCACGTACCTCGCCCCGGCCGGGGCGCCGCTCCCGCAGTCGCCGATCGCCGCCGGGCAGCGCCGCGAGGTCGAGGAGGGCGACCGGATCTACGTGGGCGCCTGGACGCGGATCGTGCTCCGTCCCGCGTTCCCGGGCGAGGCCTAGGGACCCGCGTCCGAACGGTCAGCGACCGACGAGCGCTCCGAGCATCCACGACAGTGCCGCGATCGCGCCGACGCCGACCACGCTCGAGCCGATGATCACGGAGCGCCGGATCCGTGCCGCGCGCGAGTCCGAGGCGGTCGGCGCGCCCGAAGCCGAGCCCGTCGTCATCCCGCCGCGGAGCCGGTGCGCGACGTCGTCGGCGGTCGGCCGCTTCTCCGGGTCCCGCTGCGTCATCGAGGTCAGCAGCGCCCGCCACTCCGCCGGCAGGGTGTCGGGCACGGAGGGGCTGCGGTGGAGGCGGGCGATCGCCGCCTCGAGGACGGTGCCCGAGTACTCCCGATGACCGGTGATCGCCTCGAGGAGGACCAGGCCGAGGGAGAAGACGTCGCTCGCTCCGCTGATCGGCTCGCCCGCGACCTGCTCCGGGCTGACGAAGCTCGCGGTGCCGATCACGACGCCGTCGCTGGTCAGGCGGGAGCCGTCCATGAAGTGGGCCACGCCGAAGTCGGTGAGCTTGGCGGTGCGGGCGTAGCCGCTGGAGGCGATCTCGCTGACCAGGATGTTCGCAGGCTTCACGTCACGGTGCACGACGCCGCGCTCGTGCAGGTAGGCCAGGGCCTCGGCGAGCTGCGTGCCGATCGCCGCGACCTCCGCCGCCGGGAGGGGGCCGGACTCGAGCCGCGCCTCCATCGTGGGGTCGGCGACGAGCTCCATCACGACGTAGCGGCGGACCTCGCCGCCGAAGTTGTGCAGCCCCGCGTCGAAGAGGTTGACGATGCCCGGGTGGGCGAAGGAGCTCAGCATCCGCACCTCGCGCTCCTGGCGGGCCACGTCCTCGGGGTTCGAGGCCTCCGCGCGGAACACCTTCACGGCGACCTCGCGCTGCACGGTCTCGTCGCGGGCCCGGTAGACCGAGCCCATCCCGCCGGAGCCGATGCGCTCGATCAGGTAGTAGCGGCCGGCCACCTTCTGCTGGGCGGCGTTCGCGGCGACGGTACTCATGGCGATCCCGCCTTCCGCTCGAACGGTGCGCTCCGGAGCGCACGAGGTGGGCGCCTGCGACGACGGTACCGCGGGGCGGCGCCGGCCGGGTCGGCGGAACGGGGGGATTGACACTCCCGGCCCCGGACGGGGGGACGAATGGCCGCTCAGCGCACCGATCCGCACCCCCCCCCCGCCGCGGGGTCAGCGGAGGCCGCTGCGCGCGAAGCCCTGCACGAAGTAGCGCTGGAACACCAGGAACAGCACCACCATCGGCACGACGTTCACCAGGGCGAACGCCATGGTCGCTCCGTAGTCGCTGCCGAACTGCCCCTGGAGGAAGAGCAGCCCGATCGGGAGCGTGAAGAGCGCGTTCTCCTTCAGGGCGATGAGCGGCCAGGCGAAGTCGTTCCAGGAGCCGAGCAGCGACATGAAGAAGAGCACGGCGATGAGCGGCTTCGAGAGGGGGAGGACGATGGCCGTGAACACGCGGAAGTGCCCGGCGCCGTCGATCCGGGCCGCCTCGATCAGGTCCCGCGGGATCGCGAGGATGAACTGCCGCGCCAGGAACAGCCCGAACGCCGATGCCGCCGTCGGCAGGATCACCGCCCAGTAGCTCCCGTAGAGGCCGAGGTCGGTGACGAGCCGGAACAGCGCCACCATGATCACCTGCACGGGCAGGGTGAGCGTCGACAGAGCCAGGAGGAAGAGCACGCCGGATCCGCGGAACCGCAGCTGCGCGAAGGCGTAGCCGCCGAGCAGGTTGATCGTCACGGTGATCAAAGCGGTGACCAGGCTGATCGCGAGGGAGTTGCCGAACCAGGTCGCCACGGGGAACGACGAGAACACGCGCTCGAAGTTCACCAGCGTCAGCTCGCGCGGCCAGAGGCGGAGGGTGCCGCCGAGCAGCTCGGACCGCGAGGAGAACGCGACGACGACCATCCAGTACAGCGGGAAGACGATGACCACCGAGACGGCGAGGGCGAGGGCGAGGCGGAGCAGGCGCGAGGTGCGCGAGGTGCGGATCATTCGACGAGGTCCCTCGAGCGGTTGGTGCGCCACTGCACGGCGGTGAAGATCATGGTCAGGATCAGCAGCACGATGCCGATGGCTGCGGCGTAGCCCTGGTCGCGGGTGACGAACCCGGTGTCGTAGGCGTAGGTCACGAGCACCGAGGTCGCGTTCTGCGGTCCGCCGCCGGTGAGCACGAAGACGATGTCGAACACCTGGAACGAGTAGATGACGTTGAGGATGAGCAAGAAGAACGACGACGGGCCGACCAGCGGCAGCGTCACGTGGCGGAACTGCTGCCACGCGTTCGCTCCGTCGAGCCGGGCCGCCTCGTAGAGCGCCGGGTTCACCCCCTGCAGCCCCGCCAGGTAGATGAGCATGTTGAAGCCGGTGCGCCACCACAGGGTGACGAGCACCACGGAGGCGAAGGCGGCCGCTCCGCCGGACTGCCAGGCGATGCGGGGGAGGCCGATCGTCTGGAGCATGCCGTCGAGCACGCCGCTGTTCTCGTCGAAGATCAGCACGCCCATCAGCGCCGTCGCCACGCCGGAGACCGCCATCGGCAGGATGAGGATGCTGCGGAACACCGGACGCGCGGGCAGCACCGAGTTCATCAGCACCGCCGCGCCGAGGCCCAGCGCCATCGAGAGCGGGGTCACGATCAGGGTGAACAGCGCCGTGTTCAGCGTCGAGCGCCAGAAGAGGCCGTCGCCGAGCAGCCGCGCGTAGTTGTCGAGCCCGACGAAGACGCCGTCGCCGAAGCCGTTCGTGCGCTGGAAGCCGATCAGGAACGCGCCGCCCAGGGGGACGAACACGAACAGGCCGAGCATCAGCAGGTTCGGCGCGAGGAACGCGTAGGCGGCCGCCGTCTCGCGGGCGGGGGCGCGGGAGGTGCGCCGGGGGCGGGCGGTCACCGCCTCCGGCGCGAGGACCGACCGGCTCACTGCGTCGCGGCCGCGATGCCGGAGGTGAGGTCGGCGATGGTGTCCTCGGTGCTGCGCCCGCCGACGAAGGCCTGCTCCAGCTGCTCCTTGAGCACCGTGATGATCGCGGCCATGTCGGGCGAGGCGACCTGCGCCGAGTCGGACGCCTGGACGGTGCCCGCCTGGCCGAGGAACACCTCGGCGAGCTCGGGGCGTACGGCGAACTCGATGCCCGACTCCGTGAGGTCGCGACGGGTGGGGAGGAGGGAGGCGCCGGCGCAGAAGTCGCGCATCGCCTCCTCCTCCGTCACGAACGCGAGGAAGGAGGCGGCCAGCTCCGGGTTCTTCGCGGCCTTGGTCGCGACGAGGGCGTTGCCGCCGAAGTCGCCGCCTCCGCGCACGTTGCGCGGGGAGTAGGTGGCGCCCCACTCGAAGTCGAGGGTGGAGTCGGCGTCGGGGATGAGGAACGCGCCGGCGAAGGTCATCGCGGTGGTCTGCGAGTACCAGAGGTCGCTGGCGTAGGTGGTCGCCTGCACGGAGCTGCTCGGCGGCACGAGGCCGTCGGTGAAGAAGCTGCGGCTGAAGTCGATCGCGGCGCGGCCGGCGGCGGAGTCGATCGCGGGCCCGGACAGGTCCTCGGTGAGGAAGCGGCCGTCGGCCTGGAAGAGCAGGCTCAGCCAGCGGGTGACGCCGTTGCCCTGCCAGTTGTAGGCGAAGGGGTAGCGCTCGGCGGGGAGCGAGGCGCGCAGCTTCCGCCCGACCTCGGTGAACTCCTCCCAGGTCCACGCCTCCTCGGGCGAGGAGGGGAAGGAGGTGACGCCCGCGTCGGCCAGCACCTGCGTGTTGTAGAGGATCAGCGAGGTGTCGGTGTGGTGGGGGACGCCGAAGGGGCTCCCGCCGCTCTGCACCGCGGCCCAGGCCGGATCGGTGAACCGCTCGGCGACGTCGGAGTCGAGGAAGCCCGACAGGTCCAGGAGCTGGTCGCGGCCGGCGTAGCTGCCGAACGTGTAGTACGGGACCCGGAAGACGTCCGGCGGGTTCCCCGCCTGCAGCTGCGCGTCGATGTTGGTGAACATCTGCTCGTACGGGACCGCGTTGAGGGTCACGGTGGCGCCGGCGTTCGCCGACTGGAACGCGTCGATCGCGCGCTGGAAGCCGGCCAGCTCGGCGTCGGTGCCCCAGGTGGTGAAGGTGAGGGTGTCGCTGCCGGCGCTCGCCGCGGGGCCCGCGGGGGCGAAGCCGCAGCCGGAGAGGACCGGGACGGAGGCGGCGACGCCGAGGGCTCCGAGGAAGCGGCGGCGGTCGAGGACCGCGCGTCCGAGCTGCGAGAGGTCGAGAGCCCCCGAGGGGAGCCCCTTGCTGGTCAGGCCCATGACGGCCTCCTTCCGGGGGCCAGCGGCAGGCTCCCGGGGGCAGGCTATTCCGGCAGGGCCGCGGGAATCGCGGCTGGACGGATCGGCCGATCCATGAGAGGAGCGGCCGATCCGCGCGGCGGGCGTTCAGCCGCGGCGGCCGAGCATCCCCTCGAACGAGCCGTCGAGCGCCCACGGGTCGGGCGTGGAGCCCGAGCGGGAGGAGCGGGCGGCTTGATCGGCCAGCTCGCGTCCGGCGCGCTCGATGCGCGAGGGCAGCGCCCGTCCGTCCTCGGTCGCGCCGCCCCAGTCGTCCGTCGCCGCGAACACGGTGGTCGCGAGGGGCGCCGCGTGCAGGTAGGTGAAGAGCGGGCGCATCGCGTAGTCGACGGCCAGGGAGTGGCGGGGGGACCCGCCCGTGGCCGCCAGCAGCACGGGCAGGCCGCGCAGCGCCTCCGTGTCGAGCACGTCGACGAACGACTTGAAGAGCCCGCTGTAGCTGGTGGTGAAGATCGGCGTCACGGCGATCAGGCCGTCGGCGCCGGCGACCGCGTCGAGCGCGGTCTGCAGAGCGGGGCTCGCGAAGCCGGTGAGGAGGTTGTTCGTGACGTCGTGCGCGAGGTCGCGCAGCTCCACGACGCTCCGCTCGACGGCGAAGCCCTGCTCGGCGAGGGAGGACTCGGCGGCGTCGGCCAGGCGGTCGGCGAGCAGCCGGGTCGAGGACGGCTGGCGGAGGCCGGCCGAGAGGACGGTGATCCTGCGGGTGTCCATGGAGAGCTCCTGACTAGACGGTGACGGGCTCGGCCGCGGGCTGCGCGTCGCGCGCGGCCACGAGGGAGGCGTGGGTGGGGGCGTCGGGCACGTGCGAGGGGCGGCCCTCGGCGAAGCCCGCGCGGAGGGCGGGGAGGATCTCGCCGAGCATGTCCATCTGCTCCAGGACGGTCTTCAGCGGGAGTCCCGCGTGGTCCATCAGGAAGAGCTGGCGCTGGTAGTCGCCGACGTACTCGCGGAAGCCGAGAGTGCGGTCGATGATCTGCTGCGGGGAGCCGACGGTGAGCGGGGTCTGCTCCGTGAAGTCCTCGAGCGAGGGGCCGTGGCCGTAGACGGGGGCGTTGTCGAAGTAGGGGCGGAACTGCGAGACCGCGTCCTGCGAGTTCTTCGCCAGGAAGATCTGCCCGCCGAGGCCGACGATCGCCTGGTCGGCGGTCCCGTGGCCGTAGTGCTCGAAGCGCTGGCGGTAGAGCTGCACCATCTTCTGGGTGTGCGAGGCGGGCCAGAAGATGTGGTTCGCGAAGAAGCCGTCGCCGTAGTAGGCGGCCTGCTCGGCGATCTGCGGGGAGCGGATCGATCCGTGCCACACGAACGGCGCGACGCCGTCGAGGGGGCGCGGGGTCGACTGGAAGCCCTGGAGGGGCGTGCGGAACTGGCCCTCCCAGTCGACGAAGTCCTCGGTCCACAGGCGGTGCAGCAGGTCGTAGTTCTCGATCGTCAGCTCGATGCCGCGGCGGATGTCCTTGCCGAACCACGGGTAGACGGGGCCGGTGTTGCCGCGGCCGAGCATCAGGTCGACGCGGCCGCCGGCGAGGTGCTGGAGCATCGCGTAGTCCTCGGCGAGCTTCACGGGGTCGTTCGTGGTGATGAGGGCCATCGCGGTGGAGAGCGTGATCCTCTCGGTCTTCGCCGCGAGGTAGCCGAGCGTGGTGGTGGGGGAGGAGGACCAGAACGGCGGGTTGTGGTGCTCGCCCAGGGCGAAGACGTCGAGGCCGATCTCCTCCGCCTTCAGCGCGATCGCGAGGGTCGCCTGGATCTTCTCGGACTCGGACGGGGTCCGTCCGGTCGTGGGGTCGGTCGTGATGTCGCTGACCGTGAAGATGCCGAACTGCATCAGGCGCTCCTTCTGTCCTCCGGCCCGGTGGGGCCTGGTCCATGCGTTTGCATGTACATCCTCATTCAACCACGTGCGGCCGGATCTATTCCCGTGGATCCCCGGGCCTCCGCCGGGCTGTCGGAGGACCGGCGCCGGTGCCGTGCCCGGACGTCGCCGACCCGCCCCGCTCGCCCCGCGGCCGCCCGAAACATCCCCGCAATACGCCCCGCACTAGAGTCGTGCCATGGGTGACCTCTTCGACGGATACGGGTCCCAGAAGGTCGAGCGGCCCGACACGGGCGCCACCCCCTGGGACGAGATGTTCGCCGACGTGGCGTCGACCGGAGGCCCCGACGGGGTCCGCGGCGCCTATCGCGACATCTACTCCTCGCTCGCGCGGATGACCCAGGAGGAGCTGCGCGGCCGCACCGACGCGCTCGCCTCCTCCTACCTCGCGCAGGGCGTCACCTTCGACTTCGCGGGGGAGGAGCGGCCGTTCCCGCTCGACGCCGTCCCCCGGGTGATCGAGCGCGCCGAGTGGAACGAGGTGCAGACCGGCATCAAGCAGCGGGTCCGTGCTCTCGAGGCGTTCCTCGCCGACGTCTACGGCCCGCAGAACGCCGTGGCCGACGGCGTCATCCCCGCCGGGCTCATCTCGAGCTCCAGCCACTTCCACCGGCAGGCCGCGGGCATCGTCCCCGCGAACGGCGTGCGGATCCAGGTGTCCGGGATCGACCTGATCCGCGACGAGAAGGGCGGCTGGCGGGTCCTCGAGGACAACGTCCGCGTGCCCTCCGGCGTCTCCTACGTCATCTCGAACCGCCGGGTGATGGCGCAGACGCTGCCCGAGCTGTTCGTCTCGATGCGGGTGCGCCCGGTCGGCGACTACCCGAACAAGCTGCTGCAGGCACTGCGCGCCTCCGCCCCCGACGGCGTCGACGACCCGACCGTGGTCGTGCTCACCCCGGGCGTCTACAACTCCGCCTACTTCGAGCACACCCTCCTCGCCCGCCTCATGGGCGTCGAGCTGGTCGAGGGCCGCGACCTGTTCTGCACGGGCGGCAAGGTGTTCATGCGCACCACCTCCGGCCCGACCCGGGTCGACGTGATCTACCGCCGCGTGGACGACGAGTTCCTCGATCCGCTGCAGTTCCGCGCCGACTCGATGCTCGGCTCACCCGGGCTGATGCTCGCGGCCCGGCTCGGGAACGTCACGATCGCCAACGCGGTCGGCAACGGCGTCGCCGACGACAAGCTCGTCTACACGTACCTGCCCGACCTCATCCGCTACTACCTCTCGGAGGAGCCGGTGATCAAGAACGTCGACACGTGGCGCCTGGAGGATCCGGGAGCGCTCGAGGAGGTGCTCGACCGCCTCGACGAGCTCGTCGTGAAGCCGGTCGACGGCTCCGGCGGCAAGGGCCTGGTCGTCGGGCCGGCCGCCTCGGCGAAGGAGCTCGCGGAGCTGCGCTCCCGCCTCCAGGCCGACCCGCGCGGCTGGATCGCGCAGCCGGTCGTGCAGCTCTCCACCATCCCCACTCTCGTCGACGACGGGATGCGCCCCCGGCACGCCGACCTGCGGCCCTTCGCCGTGAACGACGGCACCGACGTCTGGGTGCTGCCCGGCGGCCTGACCCGCGTCGCCCTCCCGGAGGGGCAGCTCGTCGTCAACTCGTCGCAGGGCGGCGGATCGAAGGACACCTGGGTGGTCGGCCTCGAGGAGGCGCGCAGCGCCGAGCCCGAGGCGCGCGACATCCAGGCGCTCGTCGCCGAGCAGGCCGCTGTCACCAGCTCCATCCCGATCGTCTACCCGCTCAACCACACGCCCGACCACTCGCCGCAGGACGCGCCGAACACCGACCAGGACCAGCAGCAGCAGCAGCAGACGCTCGCGGCGGGGGAGGACGACTGATGCTCTCCCGGATCGCCGAGTCGCTGTTCTGGATCGGCCGCTACATCGAGCGGTCCGACGGCACCGCCCGCATCCTCGACGTCCACCTCCAGCTCCTGCTCGAGGACCCGTGGATCGACGAGGACACGGCCTGCCGCTCGCTCCTGTCGGTGATGGGCTCGACCCCGCCGGACGACATGCGCGAGATCACCCGCGCCGACGTGCTGGCGATCCTCGCGATCGACCGCACGAACCCCGCCTCGATCGCCTACTCGCTCGGCGCGGCCCGCGAGAACGCCCGCCGGGCGCGCGAGATCGTCTCGACCGAGCTCTGGGAGTGCCTCAACACCACGCGCACCCGGATGCCGCGCCGCGTCTCGGGCGAGCGGGTGTCGGAGTTCTTCAGCTGGGTGAGGGAGCGCTCCGCCCTCGCCGTCGGCATCATCGAGTCGGCGACCTCGCGCGACGAGGCCTGGCAGTTCTTCACCCTCGGCCGCTCGATCGAGCGCGCCGACATGACCGCCCGCCTGCTCGCCACCCGCTCGCTGACCGAGGCGAGCGGCCCCTCCTGGACCACGATCCTCCGCTCCTGCGGCGCCTACGAGGCGTACCTGCGCACCTACCGGGGCGTGCCGAGCGCGCGGAACGCCGCCGAGTTCCTCCTCCTGGACCGGCTGTTCCCGCGCTCGATCCTCTTCTCGGTCTCGCGGGCGGAGGCGTGCATGCGCGACATCGAGCCGCGCACCGGCCGCATCGGCCACTCCGGCGACGCGCAGCGCGTCCTCGGGCGGATCCGCAGCGAGCTGGAGTTCCGGCCGATCACCGACATCCTCGAGGACCTGCCGCGGCACATGGACAGCGTGCAGGAGGCGACCTCGGCCGCATCCGAGGCGATCCGCCAGCGGTACTTCCCCACCAACGTCATGCCGAGCTGGATCGGGGAGGCGCTGTGAGCAGGCTGCGCATCAGGCACACCACGGGCTTCACCTACGCGGGGGACGTGGTCGCGTCCTACAACGAGGCGCGGATGCTCCCCGCCTCCTCGGACGGGCAGCTGGTGCTGTTCTCGAACCTCGACATCCGGCCGGTGACCTCGGTGCACGCCTACACCGACTACTGGGGCACCCGCGTCTCGTCGTTCGACGTGCTCGACGCCCACCGCGAGCTCTCGCTGACGGCGACCTCGCTCGTCGAGATCCGGCCGAAGCAGCACCCCGACCACCCGACCGGGTGGGATCAGCTGTCCGAGCAGGTCGAGACGCGCACCGAGTACGTGGAGCAGTCGAAGCAGACCCACCGCACCGCGCCGCCGGAGGACCTCTCGGCGATGGCGCGCTCGCTCGCGGACGAGGCGGCCGGGCCGTGCGAGGCCGCGCTCACGATAGCCGAGACGATCGGCCGGGCGATGACCTACCGGCAGGGCGTCACCGGCGTGCACTCCACCGCGACGGAGTCGTGGACCGCGCGCGAGGGCGTCTGCCAGGACATCACGCACATCGTCCTCGGGGCGCTGCGCTCGGTGGGCATCCCGGCGCGCTACGTCTCGGGCTACCTGCACCCCAAGCCGCACGCGGAGATCGGCGAGACCGTGGTGGGGGAGTCGCACGCCTGGGTCGAGTGGTTCTGCGGAGGAGCGTGGCGCGGCTACGACCCGACGAACCTGATCGACATCGGCGACCGCCACGTCATCGTCGGCCGGGGGCGCGACTACAACGACATCGCGCCGTTGCGCGGGGTGTTCGCCGGGCCCCGCTCGTCGAAGCTCTTCGTCCGCGTCGAGATCACCCGCGAGGCCTGAGGGCGGGTGGCCGACGCGCCCGGCGTCGGGGAGGATCCGTCGAGCGGGCGGTCCGCGGATCCGCCCCGGCGCGCGGACCGGCTGACGGAGCCTAGGCGCGGGGGCGCAGCAGGGGGACACCGCCGGTGGCGGGCAGGGCCTCCGGCTCGGGGGCCGCGAGCCGGGCGGCGTGGCGCAGGCGGAGGTGGAAGGCGAGTCCGATGGCGGCCGCCGCGATCCCGGAGGCGGCGCCGACCAGCATCGCCTGGCGCGGACCGTAGGCGTTCGCGACCCAGCCGATCAGCGGCGCGCCGATCGGAGTGCCGCCGACGAAGATCGCCATGTACAGCGCCATGACCCGGCCCCGCATCTGGGGGGCGGTCGAGAGCTGCACGTAGCCGTTGGCCGAGGTCATCAGCGTCTGCGCCGCGATGCCGACGAAGGGGAGCAGGATCGCGAACGCCCAGACCGTCGGCATGACGCCGGCCAGCGCGAGCGCGACGCCGAACGCCGCGGAGGCGCCGACGATGAGCCGGAGCCTCGGGCGGTCGCGGCGAGCCGAGAGGAGCGCTCCCAGCACCGAGCCGACGGCGATGGCGGAGGAGAGCAGGCCGAACTCGCTCGCCCCCATGTCGAACTCGACGGTCGCCATCGTCGAGGCGAAGATCGGGAAGTTCAGGCCGAAGGTGCCGATCAGGGACACGATCGCGAGCACCACGAGGATGTCCGGCCGCTTCGACACGTAGCGGAACCCCTCCAGCAGCGCACCCGGGCCGCGCGTGGCGCGCGGGGCGCTGCGGAGCTGGTCGCGGTGGAGTGCGCGCAGCGAGAGCAGGACGGCGAGGAAGCTCGCGGCGTTGAGGAGGAAGACCCAGCCGGAGCCGACCGCGGCGATGAGCACGCCCGCGAGGGCCGGTCCGATCATCCGCGCCGAATTGAAGGAGGCCGAGTTCAGCGAGACGGCGTTGGTGAGGTCGCGCTCCTCGACCAGCGCCGACACGAACGTCTGGCGCACGGGCGCGTCGATCGCCGCGGCGAAGCCGAGCAGCAGGGCGAAGAGGTAGACCATCCAGAGCTGGACGACCCCGGTCACGACGATGAGTCCCAGGCCGAGCCCGAGTGCGCCCATCGCGCCCTGGGTGGCCATCAGGAGCTTCCGCCGGTCGAAGCGGTCGGCGATGAAGCCGGAGAAGGGGACCATCACGAGCTGCGGTCCGAACTGCAGCGCCATGGTCACGCCGAGCGCCGTCGCGTCGTGGTCGGTCAGGTCGTTGATCACGATCCAGTCCTGGGCCGTGCGCTGCATCCAGGTGCCGACGTTCGAGACCATCGCGCCCGCGAACCAGATGCGGTAGTTCGGCACGGCGAGGGAGCGGAACATCGCGCTCATCGGTCGGCCACCGCGCGCAGGACCGCCGCCGCGTCGTGGAGCAGGCGCAGGTCCTCGGGAGGGAGCTCCTCGAGGCGCGCCACGAGCCAGGCGTCGCGGCTGCGGCGCACGTCGAGCACCAGTGCGGTGCCGGCCGGGGTGGGGCGGATGCGGGTGACGCGGCCGTCGGCGGGGTCGGCCAGGCGCTCCGCGAGTCCTTCGTCGACCAGGCAGCCGACCGTGCGGGTCATCGAGGGCGGGCGGACCCGCTCCGCCTCGGCCAGCTCGCCGAGGGTCTTGGCGCCCTCGCGGTGCAGGAGTGCGAGCACGCTGAACTGCGGATCGCTGAGCTCGTGCTGGGCCTTCTCCTGCCGGAGCCGCCGTCCGAGCCGGCCGACCGCTGCCCGCACCTCGCCCGCGAGGGAGGTCAGCGGGAGATCGGTCTGCAGGGTCTCGGTCGATGGCACATAGTTAGCCTAACAAAAGAACTGCCGCTCAGGCGGAGGTCCGCGCGGTCCGCACCGCTCCGATGCTCGCGGCGACCACGAGCGCGATCCCGACGGCCTCGACGGCGCTGAGGCGCTGACCGAGCACGAGGAAGCCCGAGAGCGCGGCCGCCCCGGGGGAGAGCGACATCAGGATCGAGAAGGTGGAGGAGCGCAGGCGCCGCAGCGCCAGCAGCTCCAGCGCGTAGGGCACCGCGGAGGAGAGCACCGCCACGGCGAGCCCGAGGAGCAGCACCGGCGGCACCACCAGGGCGGGCCCGGCGGAGGCGAGGCCGAACGGCAGCGACACGATCGCGCCGGCCGCCAGCGCCAGCGCGAGCCCGTCGATCCCCTGGAACCGCCCGCCGGTGCGGCCGGCGAAGACGATGTACGCGGCCCAGAGCACTGCGGCCCCCAGCGCGAAGCCGACGCCGACCGGGTCCAGCGCCGAGAACCCGCCCTGCGACAGGGTCACCACCCCGGCCAGCGCGAGCACCGCCCAGACCAGGCTCAGCACGCTCCTCCCGGCGATCACCGAGAGCGTCAGCGGCCCGAGGACCTCGAGGGTGACGGCGGCGCCCTGCGGGATCCGGGCGATGGCCTCGTAGTAGCAGGCGTTCATCCCGCCGAGGGCGAGACCGTAGGCGGCGACAGTGGCCCAGTCGCTCCGGCTGTGGCCGCGCAGCCGCGGACGGCAGACCAGGAGCAGCACGACGGCCGAGAACACCAGCCGGAGCGTGACGGTGCCGATCGGCCCCGCGGCGGGGAAGAGCAGCACGGCGAAGGAGGCGCCCAGCTGCACGCTCGCGACCGACCCGAGCACCAGGCCGATCGAGCCCGCGCTCGCCGGGCGCCGCTCCGGAGCGGCCGCTGCGCTCAGCTGGAGCGCCGCTGCGTCTGGACGGGCGGGACGTTGTATCCGAGCAGGCCGACGCCGGTCGCGTCCCAGCGCAGCGTGGTCAGCGAGACGTTGTCGACCACCGGGAAGGTGTGCCGATAGGTCTCGGGGTTGATGCCGAGGTAGGCGCACAGCAGGAGGCGGATGAGCGTGCCGTGCGCGACGACGAGCACGCGGCCGTCGGGGTGCTCGCGGTGGATGCGGGCGAGGGAGGTGTTCGCGCGGGCGACGGCGTCGAGGCCGGACTCGCCGCCGGGCATCGGCTGGATGGCCGGCGCCGCGACCCACGCGTGGTACTCGTCCGGGAAGCGCTTCTCCATCTCGTCGGTGGTCAGCCCCTCGCCGCGGCCGAAGTCGACCTCGACCAGGGCCGGGTCGGGCTGCAGCTCGAGGTGGGCCGCCCGCGCGGCGGGCACGGCGGTGCGCACGGCCCGGACCAGGGTGGAGGAGTACACCGCCTCGAGGTCGGCGTCGACGGCCCAGGCGGCCAGAGTCGCCGCCTGGTCCTGGCCCCGGGGGGTCAGCGCGATGTCGGAGGAGCCCGCGAAGCGGTTCTCGGAGTGCCAGACAGTCTCTCCGTGCCGGGCGAGGATCAGGGTCGTCACCCCCTGAGCCTACCGACCGCGCGGGCCCGCGGGCCCCGCGCTCAGGCGGCGGGGACGCCGTAGTGCGCGTCGACCATCACCGGGAGGTGGTCCGAGACGCCCTGGGGCAGCGTGGAGACCCGCTCGATCCGCACGGAGTCGCTGATCGCGAAGTCGAAGTGGCCGCTGAAGTAGCGGTAGCGCGCGTAGGTGGGGGAGTCGCTCCGCGAGACCAGGTAGCCGTTCCGGGTCATCCGGCGGTCGAGTCCGCGGAAGAACCACGGGTAGTTGTAGTCGCCGACCATCAGGGAGGGGGTGTCCGGCGCGTACTCGCGCAGCCGGTTGAGCGCCTCGTCGATCTGCTTGCGGCGCAGGGCGTTGCCGGCCGAGAGCGGGGCGGCGTGGAAGGAGGAGACCGCGATCGATCCGCCGTCGCGGTCGTCGAGGCGGACGGCCAGCAGGCGCTCGTGAGCGGGGGACATCACCCGGTCGTGCATGGACTTGCTGAGCTCGAACGCGGCGCTGCCGGAGAGCTCGAAGCGGTCCTGCGAGTAGTAGACGGCAAGGCCCAGGCGGTTGCGGGCCGTGACGGACGCGAGCCGGAGCGAGCCCACCTCCTGCGGCAGCTTCGTGGTGTCGCACTCCTGCAGGCACAGGACGTCGATGTCGTGGCGGGCGGCGAGGGGGGCGATCTCGGCGTGCGCTCGGTGCTCCCGGAGGTTGTAGGAGATCACGCGGAGGGCGCGTTCGGTCGGCTGCATTTCGCCAGTGTAGGGCGCGCCGACCGAGCGCCGGCCGACCCTCCGGCGAACACGGAGGGACCTCCTCGGAACGCGGTCGGAACGTTCGCCGACCGGCCGGGGAGGTCCCTCGCGGAGCCGTGTCAGTGCTGCTCGGTGCCCGAGGCGTCGGTCTCGGCGTCGGTGCCGTGGACGCCGTCGGTGGGGCCCCAGTCGGGCAGCGGGGGGTTCTGCTCCTCGCCGTCGGCGCCGACGCCGTCGGCCAGGGGGGAGGCCGCGCCGCCGACCTCGTCGAGGCCCGCGGAGGTGCCGGTCTCGGTGGCGGGGTCGGGCGTGCGGGCGCCGTCGGTCGTGTCGGTGGGGGTGGGCTCGATGTCGTAGTCGGAGCTGCTCATGTCCCGACGCTACGACTCCGCCGCCCGCGGGGGCACCCCCTTGCGCTCCCGCGAACGACGGAGGCCCCCCGCACCGGGAAGGTGCGAGGGGCCTCCGAAGGGGAGTGCTCAGCGTCCGTAGGCGGAGGCGGCGGGGCAGTCGAACGGGTCGCCGCCGGCCGACAGGCCGACCTTGTTGAGGTAGCGGACGACGATCGCGTACGACTCCATCAGCGAGGTCTCGGTGTAGGGGATCTGGTGGGTGGTGCAGTACTCCTTGGCGATGACCTGCGCACGGCGCAGCGCCGGGCGGGGCATGTTCGGGAAGAGGTGGTGCTCCACCTGGTAGTTCAGTCCGCCCATGTAGAGGTCGGTGAACCAGGTGCTGCGGATGCTGCGCGAGGTGAGGACCTGGCGGCGGAGGAAGTCGACGCGCGCCTCCTTCGGCAGCAGCGGCATGCCCTTGTGGTTCGGCGCGAACGAGGCGCCCATGTAGAGGCCGAAGACGCCCAGCTGCACGCCGACGAAGGCGAACGCCATGCCGAGGGGGAGGGCCCAGAAGACGACGGCGAGGTAGAGGCCGACGCGGGTGACGAGCATGGTGATCTCGACCCAGCGCTTGTCGACCTTGCCCTTGCCGAACACGGTGCGGAAGCCGTGCAGGTGCAGGTTGAGGCCCTCGAGCAGCAGGAGCGGGAAGAACGCGTAGCCCTGGCGACGGGTGAGCCAGGCGTAGAGGCCGCGCGAGCGGGCCGCGTCCTCGGCGGTGAAGGAGACGACGTCGCGCTCGATGTCCGGGTCCTTGCCCAGCACGTTGGGGTTCGCGTGGTGGCGGCTGTGCTTGGTCATCCACCAGGAGTAGCTGATGCCGACGAAGAGGTTCGCGAGGGTGCGACCGGCGACGTCGTTGGCCTTGCCGGACTCGAACACCTGGCGGTGCGAGGCCTCGTGGGCGAGGAAGGCGAACTGCGTCAGCACGATGCCGAGGGCGGCGGCGAGCAGGAGCTGGAACCAGGAGTCGCCCAGCAGGACGAAGCCGGTGACGATGCCGCCGAGCGCGAGGACCAGCGCGCCGAACATCGTGTAGTAGAAGCCGGTGCGGCGGCGGAGGAGCCCCGCGTCGCGGACCGTGCTGAGGAGACCGGAGTACTCGGTCGTCGGGTTGACGCGGCCGTCGGCGCGCGGACGGGTGCGGACGACGCGGGGGGCGCCTCCGGTGACGGACGTGGTGGTGGGGGTGCTCATCGGCGCCTCGCTCTTCGTGGTGACCGTCGGCGTCGACGGTCTCTCGGTGAGCGATCCCGACGGGGGCGGTCCGCTCATGGTTCACCGCGTCGGTAGGGGCCGGACGCGGCATCAGGGCGACCGGGGTCAAGGGCAACCTGGTGTGAACACTACGGGGACGGCGGCGGCACCGCACCATGGCGATTGCCAGCCTTCGCTCCGCGCGTGTCGAGAAGGGGAGTGCGCCTCCGGCGGGACCGCCGGAGGCGCACGGGCTCAGGAGCCGATCGAGTCCTGCGGGCGGCCGGACTTGAGCGCGGCGAGGCGCGCCTCCACCTCGGTCATCTCGCCGAGGTCCTCGAGCGACTCGAACTGCGCGTCCAGGCTCGAGGAGGCGAGCTCCTCCGCGCCGCGGACGCGCGCCTCCTCGCGGCGGATCTTCTGCTCGAAGCGGCTCACCTCGCTCGTCGGGTCCATCAGGTCGATGCTCTTCACGGCGTCCTGGACCTGGCTCTGCGCCTCGACGGTCTTCGAGCGCGCGATCAGCTCGTCGCGCTTGCTCGAGAGCTGCTGCAGCTTCTCGCGCATCTGGTTCAGGCCCGTCTTGAGCTTGTCGACGACCTCGGTCTGCGAGGCGATGGTCGGCTCGGCGTCCTTCGCCTCCTTCTCGGACTGGATCTGGCGCTGCAGAGCGACCTTGGCCAGCGCGTCGAACTTGTCGGCGTCGCCGGCGCTCCCGCCGGTGCGCAGCTCGTCGGCCTTGCGGCTCGCGGCGAGGGCCTTGCCGCCCCACTCCTGGGCGTTCTGCACGTCCTCGCGGTAGTCGTCCTCGAGCAGGCGCAGGTTGCCGATCGTGGTGGCTATCGCCGCCTCGGCGTCGCGGATGCTGTCGGTGTAGTCGCGGACCATCTGGTCGAGCATCTTCTGCGGGTCCTCGGCCTGGTCGAGGAGCGCGTTGATGTTGGCCTTCGCGAGCTGCGCGATGCGGCCGAAGATCGACTGTCTCTGTGCCATGGGTGTCTCTCCTTGCGTCGTGGGTGGTGCCGGATGTCGGAGGTGGTGCCGGAGTCGTGGGGGAGGTGGTGGTCGTCGGTCGTGCGCGGATGCCCGGGGGCGCTCAGAAGCGCCCGCCGCCGCCGCGTCGTCCGCCTCCGCCGCTGCTGCGCCCGCCGCCGAAGCCGCCGCCGCCGGAGCGCCGGGACGAGCCGCCTCCGCCGAAGCCGCCGCTGAACCCGCCTCCGCCGAAGCCGCCCGAGCGGTAGCCGCTGCGGCGTCCGCCTCCCAGGAGCGACTCGACCAGGATCCCGCCGAGGAACGCGCCGGTCGTGTCGCCTCCGTAGGGGCTGCCGACGGCGTTCGGGGCGGAGTAGGAGCCGGCGTCGGCCCGCGCCCGCTCGAGCGCCTGCTGGGCGAGCTGCGAAGCGCGCTGGGCGGAGGCGAGAGCCTCGCGGGGGTCGATGGCGGCGATGCGCTCGGCGTACTCGGCCGAGCGGGCGGCCTCGGCGACGCGGGTGCGCGCCTCCGAGCCGACCGCGCCGCGGCGGGCCGCGATGAAGTCCTCGGCGGCCGAGACGCGGCTGCGGGCGGAGGTGAGCTCGGCGCCGAGGGCGGCCCGCTCGCGCTCGCGCTGGGCCTGCGCGTCGCGGAACCCGCCGACGGCGGCGTCGATCGTGGCGTCGGCGGCGGTGAGCGCCTCGAGCAGGGCGAGCGGGTCGTTCGGCCGCACGGAGGTGGCGCGCTCGACGTCGTCGAGGGCGGCCTCGGTCGAGGCGACCGCCGCGGCGACGTTCTGCGCCTGGGCGGCGGACTCCGCGTCCTGGGAGGCGGCGAGCGCTCGTCCCTGCGCCACGTCGGCGCGGATCTCGGCGATGCGGCCGGCGAGCGACGCCTCCGCCTTCTGCAGCTCGTCGCCGCGCGTCGCCACCGCGTCGACGAGCCCGGAGGCCTGCTCGGCGGCCTGCTGCCCGGCGCGCAGCAGCACGGCGGCGCGGCCGGAGTCGCCGGCCTGCAGCGCCTGCTGGGCGCCGGCGAGCTGGTCGCGGGTGAAGCGGAGGCGGTCCTCGGCCTGGTCGGCGTCGTCGCCCACGTCGTCGATCGCGGTCGGCGCGTAGCGGGAGGCGAGCTCGGCGAGGCGGGCGCGGGCCGAGGGGAGGCGGTCGCCGACCTCGGCGGCGCGAGCCGAGAGCGCGGCGGCGACCTGCGGCGCGTTCTTCTCGAGGTCGCGCAGCTCCTCGAACGCACTCGCGCGCTCGTCGAGCGTCTGCTCGGCGTCGGCGCAGAGCTGGAGGATGCGCTGGTAGCCGTCGCGGCGCTCCTGATCGGTCTCCGGCTCGGCGTCGTCGAGGCGCTGCTGCAGGGTGAAGGCCTCGCCGAGCAGGCGCTTCGCGGTGACGAGCGCCTCGCGGAACGCGCCGGTCGCGTCGGCGCCGAACTGGGCCTCGGCGAAGCCGACCTCCTGCTCGCTGGTGCGGACGGCGTCGTCGGCGTGGACGAGGGCCGACCCGGCACGGGTGGCGAGCTCGTCGATCGAGGCCTCCACCGCCTCCTGGGCGCGGCGCTTCTGCGCGCGGCGGACGAGCAGCAGCACCACGAGGCCGACCACGACGAGGGCCGCGAGCACGCCGAGCGCGACCAGCAGCCCCGAGCCGAGGGACTCGCCGGCGCTGGGCGCGTCGAGGCGCTGTCCGATCCCGTCGGCGGCGGCCACCGCGGCTCCGGCCCAGTCGCTGTCGGCGAGCCTCGGCTCGATGTCGTCGGACTGGAGCGAGGAGACCTGCGCGTCGTCGAGGGCGAAGCCCTGCGCGACCGACACCTGGTACTGGCGGGCGTCGACCGCGACGGCCAGGAGGACGTCGTCGGTGCCCAGTCCGTTGCGGGTCGCGGTCTCGTCCGCCCACGCGGCGCGGTCGGACGGATCCGTGAAGGAGTCGACGAAGGCGACGAACAGCTGCACGCGGTGCTGGTCGTAGAGGGCCCGCGAGGCCTGCTCGATCTCGGCGGTCTCTCCGGAGCTCAGCACCCCGACCGAGTCGAGGACGGTGGAGGAGGAGAAGGAGACGGGCGATTCGGCCGTCGCCGCGGTCGCGGGGACCAGCGCGAGGACCGCGGCGATCAGGAGGGCCGCGAGCGCCGGCAGCAGCCGGGAGCTCACGGGGTGGTGGGGTCTCGCCGGCATCGCGCACACTCCTTCGTCGTCGCCTCCCGAGTGTAGACAGCCCGGATGTCCGAGCAGGAGTCGGGAGGCGGCAGGCCGTCGACCGCGTGCCCGGGGCGCGGGGGATGGGAGAACGCCGGGAGGAGGAATGACCGTGCTCCGCTCGCGGTTGCCGACCGGAGTGCGCCGCAGGTGCACGTGCCTCCCCCCTCAGGGCAGCCCCTGAGACAGCTCCGTAGAAAGGCGATCCCGTGGATCCGTTCTCCCCCCTCACCGCCGGCGACCTCGACCTCCCCAACCGCATCGTCCTGGCACCGATGACGCGACTGCGCTCCGACGAGCAGGGCGTGCCCGGCGCGATCGTCGCCGAGTACTACGCCCAGCGCGCGAGCATGGGCCTGCTGATCAGCGAGGGCGTCTTCCCCAGCGCCGAGTCCAAGGGCTACGCCGGGCAGCCCGGCATCGAGACCGACGCGCAGGCCGCGGGCTGGCGCGCCGTCGCCGACGCCGTGCACGCCGCGGGCGGGCGCATCGTCATGCAGCTGATGAACGCGGGCCGCGTCTCGCACACCGAGATCACCGGCACCGACCGCATCGTCGCCCCGAGCGCCGTCGCCATCGACGGAGAGGTGCACACCCCCTCCGGCAAGAAGCCCTTCCCGGTGCCGCACGCGCTGACCACCGAGGAGCTGGCGACCGTCCGCGACGAGTTCGTCGCCGCCGCCCGCCGCGCGATCGACGCCGGCTTCGACGGAGTCGAGGTGCACGGCGCCAACGGCTACCTGCTGCACGAGTTCCTCTCGCCCGTCTCCAACGTGCGCACCGACCAGTACGGCGGGACCCCGGCCGAGCGCGCCGCGTTCCCGCTCGAGGTCACCCGCGCGATCGTCGACGAGGTCGGAGCGGGCCGCGTCGGCATCCGCCTCTCGCCGGCCCACAACATCCAGGACGTCGTCGAGACCGACGCCGACGACGTGCGTGCCACCTACGAGGCCGTCGTCGACGGGCTCGCCCCGCTCGGCCTGGCCTACCTCAGCGTCCTGCACGCCGAGCCCGCCGGCGAGCTGGTCCAGGACCTCCGCTCGCGCTTCGACGGCGTCTTCATCGCCAACAGCGGCTTCGGCTCGCCGACCAGCCGCGAGGAGGCGACCGAGCTGATCAGCGAGGGCCACGCCGACGCCGTGGCCGTCGGCCGCCCGGCGATCGCCAACCCCGACCTGGTCGAGCGCTGGCAGGGCGGGCACCCCGAGAACGAGGTCGTCCAGGAGACGGTCTACGGCGGAGGAGCCGAGGGCTACACCGACTACGAGCCCCTCTCGGCGTAGTCGCGACGCACGCTAAAGGCCCGCTCCCTCGAGGGGGAGCGGGCCTTCCGCGTACCGGGGGGATCAGCTCTCGCTGCCCCGGCTCTTCAGCTCGGACTCGATGCGGGCGTCCTGCTCGGGCGAGAGCTCGTGGTCCTCGTCCTCCGGGCCGGCCGTCTCGCCGACGCGGCCCTCGCCGAGGGCGTGGATCGAGGTGATCTCGTCCTCGAGCGCGGCGTCGCGGTCGTGCTCGCTCACGAGCCGGTCTCGATCTCCCCGGCGGAGACGGCCTCGGCGTACTTGCGGAGGTCCGGGCCGGGCTCGAAGTCGATGAAGCGGTCCTTGAGGCGCGCGTTCAGCTCCGCGAACACGTCCTCCCAGGGCTCGCCCTTCTTGCTCGTCGCGAGGTCGAGCACCGCCTCGCGGAGGACCCTGTCCGAGTCCTCGAGGATCTTGTCGCGGGCTTCGTCGTTCCAGCGGATGTCCTGTGCGTCCATGCTCCGACCGTAGGCGCGGGGCCGGGGCGCCCCAAGGACTTGCGGGCGGGGGGCGGGAGGCGTAGGAGCCCCGCCGCTCCGCGCTCAGGAGAGCGCCGGCAGCACCTCGCGCTCGAACAGCTCGATGCCGGACCGGTCGTAGGCGGCGTCCGGGAAGTAGAGGATGCCGTAGTCCATCCCGCGCGACTGCATGCCGGCGAGCCGGTCGACGATCTGCGAGGGAGTGCCGACCGCGAGCGCGTCGGGGCTGCGATACTCGGCGACGAAGGACGCCGCTCCCTCCGCGCCGAGGTACGGGACCACGCGCTCCTCGAGACGCTGCAGCGCCGCCTCGACCTCCGCCTCCGTCTCGCCGATCACGACGTTGTAGTTCGAGCTCCGGGTGATCGCCGAGAAGTCGGTGCCCAGGCGCTCGCAGTGCCCGCGGAGGACCGAGCTCTTGTGGTCGAACGCCTCCGGGGTCCCGGCGAAGTTCGTGTACTGCGCGTACTGGGCCGCGATCCGCAGCGTGACCTTCTCGCCGCCGCCGGCGACCCACAGCGGGATGCCGCCCTCCTGCAGGGGCAGCGGCCGGTTCTGCGCGCCGTCCACCTGGTAGTAGCGGCCGTCGAGGGTCGCGGACCCGGTCGTCCAGGCCTGCTGCAGGATCTGCACGCCCTCGTCGAGCCGGCCCAGCCGCTCGGCGATCGGCGGGAAGCCGTAGCCGTACGCGCGCCACTCGTGCTCGTACCAGCCGCCGCCGATGCCCATCTCGACCCGCCCGCCCGAGACGATGTCGACGGTCGTCGCGACCTTGGCGAGGTAGGCGGGGTTCCGGTAGCCCATGCAGGTGCACATCTGGCCCAGCCGCACGCGCGACGTGGTGGCGCCGAACGCGCTCATCAGCGACCACGCCTCGTGCGTCGCCTCCTCCGTCACCTGCGGGACGGTGTGGAAGTGGTCGTAGACCCAGATCGACTCCCAGGCGCCGTCGTCGGCGTGCCGGGCGAGGTCGCTCATGGTGCGCCACTGGTCGGCGGCCGGGACGCCGACGAGGTCGTGGCGCCAGCCCTGGGGGATGAAGAGTCCGAATCGCATGCCGCCGACCCTAGGGCGGCCCGCCCCCGAGGTCGAGGGGGTCGCGGTGCTCGCGTACGCTTCCGACCGATGCTGACCTTCACAGAGGATCTCGGACTCCCCGTCCTCGCGCTGATGATCCTCGCCGCCTTCGCGGCCGGCTGGATCGACGCGGTCGTGGGCGGCGGCGGACTCCTCCAGCTCCCCGCCCTGCTCCTCGTGCCGGGGATCTCGCCCGTGCAGGCGCTCGCCACGAACAAGCTGGCCTCGATCTTCGGCACGACCACCAGCGCGATCACCTACTACCGGCGCGCGAAGCCCGATCTGCGCACCGCACTGCCGATGGCGGCAGTCGCCCTCGCGGGCAGCTACGGAGGCGCGACGCTCGCCGGCCTCCTCCCGGCCGCGGTGTTCAAGCCGATCATCGTCGTCGCGCTGATCGTGGTCGCCGTCGTGACGATCGCCCGCCCGGCACTGGGCAGCGTCACGGTGCTCAAGCACGCGGGCCGGCGCCACCTCGTCACCGCGGCCGTGCTGGGACTCCTGATCGGCTTCTACGACGGCCTGATCGGACCGGGCACCGGCACCTTCCTGATCATCGCCCTGATCACCGCGCTGGGCTACGACTTCCTGCTCGCCAGCGCCAAGGCGAAGATCGTCAACGTCGCGACCAACCTCGGCGCCCTGCTCTACTTCGTGCCGGGCGGGCACGTGATCTGGCTGCTGGGCCTCCTGATGGGCGCCGCCAACGTGGCGGGCGCGTACCTCGGCTCGCGGATGGCCGTCGCTCGTGGCAGCCGCTTCATCCGGGTCGCGTTCCTCGTCGTGGTCGGCGCCCTCATCCTCAAGGTCGGCTCCGACGTCTGGACCGAGAACCTGGCGCCGCTGCTGCGCTAGCGCGGGCTGCGGGACCGAGCCGCGGAACGAGGACGGGACCCCCGCCGCAGCAAGGGGTCCCGTCCTCGTTCCGATCGCTCGGCGCTCCGCTCCGTCGACCTCAGCCGAAGGGGATCGAGCCGACCAGCACGCCGACGGCGAGCATGACCAGCGAGACGACGACCGCTCGCCACAGCACCTTGCGGTGGTGGTCGCCGAGGTTCACCGCGGCGAGGGAGACGAGCAGGAGGATCGCCGGGACCAGCGGGCTCTGGAGGTGCACCGGCTGCCCGGTGATGGAGGCGCGCGCCATCTCGACCGGCGAGATGCCGTAGTTCGCCGCGCTCTCGGAGAGCACGGGGAGGATGCCGTAGTAGAACGCGTCGTTCGACATGAAGAAGGTCATCGGGATGCTGAGCACGCCGGTGATCACGGCGAGGAACGGGCCGAGCGCCGGCGGGATCACCGCGACGACCCACTCCGCCATGGCGTCGACCATGCCGGTGCCGTTGAGGACGCCGATCAGCACGCCGGCCGCCAGCACCATCGACACGACGCCCACGATGCTCGGCGCGTGCTTGACGATCTCGGCCGCCTGGTCCTTCATCTTCGGGAAGTTGATCAGGAGGGCGACCGCGGAGCCGACCATGAACACGTAGGGCAGCGGCAGGATGTCGGCGACCAGCAGCGTCATCACCGCGAGGGTCAGGACCAGGTTCACCCAGATCAGCTTCGGGCGCAGCGTCTCGCGCTCGGGGTCGAGCATCGTGTCGGCCATCGCGGTGTCGGCGTCGTCGGCCTGCACGCGGGCGGCGACCGCCACCTGGGCTCCGCGCAGGGCCTGGGGACCGCGGAGGAAGGAGAAGCGCTCCCGGGCGACGGTGCGGATGCCCCCGGTCAGGGCCGCGAGGCCGCCGGTGCGGGCGCCGCCCGAGCGGGAGGAGGAGCCGCGGCCGGCGCCGACGAGCTCCTGCTCGAGCATCGGCTCGGCCAGCGCGAGCGAGCCGAGGCGGCGGCGCTCGCCGAGCCCGAGGAACCAGGCGAAGACGAGAGTGACGGCCAGGCCCACCGCGAGCGACGGGAGCATCGGCACGAAGATCTCGCTCGGCGAGACCTGGAGGGCCGCGGCGGCGCGCACCGTCGGTCCACCCCAGGGGACGATGTTGAGCGTGCCGTTGGCCAGGCCCGCGACGCAGGTCAGCACGACCGGGTTCATCCCCAGGCGCAGGTAGATCGGGAGCATCGCGGCGGTGGTGACGATGAAGGTGGTCGAGCCGTCGCCGTCGAGCGAGACCGCACCCGCGAGCAGCGCCGTGCCGAGCACGACCTTCGCCGGGTCGTCGCCGAGCGCGCGGACGATGAAGCGGATCAGCGGGTCGAAGAGCCCGACGTCGATCATGATCCCGAAGTACATGATCGCGAACATCAGCAGCGCGGCCGTGGGCGCGAGGCTGCCGATCGCCTCGAGGACCATGTCGCCGATGCCGAGGCCGGCGCCCGCGAAGAGGCCGAAGATCGTCGGCACGACGATCAGGGCGACCATCGGCGTCAGCCGCTTGGTCATGATCAGGGCCATGAAGGCCAGGATCATGGTGAAACCGAGTACTACCAACACAGCTGACTCCTTCGTCCAGTGCCTCCGCCCGCGCTCGGCGGGAGAGCCGGCCGGGAGATGGTGGAAACCCTAGGCAGCTCCGCGTCCGGCGCCGGGGTATCGCTCATTACGGCGACATCTGCGCATAGTGTGGCTTCTGCGCATTCTGCGCACGACGACGGCGAGGAGGCCCCGATGCGCTTCGCGACCCACGTCCTGGTTCTGCAGCTCGCCACGGTGTCGGCCGCCGTGCTGGTCTGCGCCGGGCTCGTCACCGCGCTCAGCGTCCAGCAGCTGCGCGGCGAGGCGGAGGGGACGGCGCTCGCCATCGCCCGCACCGTCGCCGAGGACCCCGATGTGCGCGACGCGGTCGCCGCGTCCTCCGCGGTGCCCGGCGCGCCCGCCGCCTCGGAGCTGCGCGGCGGACCGCTCGAGGACCTCGCCGCCGCCGTCGAGCAGCGCACCGGCGCGCTCTTCGTCGTGATCACCGACGATCAGGGCATCCGCCTCGCCCACCCCGACGAGGACCGCCTCGGCGAGCGGGTCTCGACCAGCCCCGACGAGGCGCTCGCCGGGCGCGAGAGCGTCTCGTGGGGCACCGGCACGCTCGGCGAGTCGGCACGGGCGAAGGTCCCGGTCTTCGCCGAGGGGGAGCAGCGGGTCGTCGGCGAGGTCAGCATCGGCTTCGCGCGCTCCAGCGTCTTCACCGACCTGCCGACCGCGCTGCTCGGCGTCCTCGCCGCGGCGCTCGCCGGGCTGGTGCTCGCCGCCGTCGCCTCCGTCTTCATCCGCCGCCGCCTGCTGCGCCTGACGCTCGGCCTCGCCCCGGAGGAGCTCACCTCGCTCGTGCAGGACCAGGCCGCCGTGCTCGACGGGGTCGACGAGGGCGTGCTCGCGCTCGACCGCGACGGGCGCGTCGGCGTCTGCAATGCGCGGGCCGCCGCGATCCTCGGCTCCGACGACCCGACCGGCCGGGCGCTGCACGGGCGGCCGCTCGCGGAGCTCGACCTGCCCGTTCCACTGGCCGACGCGATCGGCGCCGCGCTGGACTCCGTCGAACCGCCCCGCCCCGGAGGCGAGGAGGGCTTCGTCGTCCGTTCCCGCATCGTCTACGTCGACATCCGCCGGGTGACCCGCGGCGACCGCGACCTGGGCGTGGTGGTGGTGCTGCGCGACCGCACCGACCTCGCCGCGCTGAGCCGGCGCCTCGACGCGGTCGGCGCGATGACCAACGCGCTCCGGGTGCAGCGGCACGAGTTCGCCAACCGCCTGCACGTGGTCGCGGGCCTGCTGGATGCTGGGCGGACCGCGTCGGCGCGCGACTACCTCGACGAGGTGCTGACCCGCGGCCCGCTCAAGTACCCGGTGCAGCACGCCGACCGGCTGCAGGAGCCGTACCTCCAGGCGCTCGTCGGGGCGAAGGGGATCGAGGCGGCCGAACGCGGTGTGCTGCTGACGCTCGGCGAGGAGACGCTGGTGCGCGGCACCGTCGTCGAGCCGGAGGACGTCGCCACGGTGGTCGGGAACCTGGTCGACAACGCGGTGCGCGCGGCGGTCGAGGGGCGGCGCGACGTGCGCTTCGTCGAGGTCGAGCTGCTCGACGACGGCGACGCGCTCTTCGTGACGGTCGCCGACTCCGGCGACGGAGTGCTCGATCCGGACTCGCTGTTCGACCGGGCCGGCGCGGGCGACCCCGTCGAGGACGACGGACGCGTGCACGGTCGGGGCTTCGGCCTGCCGCTGTGCCGTGAGGTGGCCGCCCGGCGCGGCGGCGAGGTCTGGCTGGCGGACGCCGGCGGAGCGGAGTCGGGGGCCGTGCTGTGCGCGCGCCTCCCCGGAGCGGTGCTGCCGCCGGAGCAGGACGGGGACGGGTCATGAGCGCGGACACGGCGCGGGAGCGCACGGTGCTGGTGGTGGACGACGACTTCCGGGTCGCGCAGCTGCACGCGGACCTGGTCGAGGCGCGGCAGGGGCTGACGGCCCTTCCTCCGGTGCACACGGCGCGCGCGGCGCGGGCGGCCGTCGCCGAGCACGCGCCCGATCTGCTGCTGCTCGACGTGCACCTGCCGGATCAGAGCGGGATCGCGCTGCTCCGCGAGCTCGACACCGACGCGTTCGTCGTGAGCGCCGCCTCCGACGGGGCGACGGTGCGGCGCGCCCTGCACGCGGGAGCGCTCGGGTACCTCATCAAGCCGTTCGAGGCGCGCCTGCTCGGCGAGCGCCTCGACGCGTACGTGCGGTTCCGGAACGTGCTGCGGGAGGACCGCGCGGCCGATCAGGAGGCGGTGGAGCGGGCGCTGCGCATCCTGCACTCGGGCGACGCGACCGCCGCGCAGCCCTCGCGCTCGGCGACCGAGCAGCTCGTCCTGGCGCGCCTGGCCGAGTCGGGCGCCGAGCTGTCGGCCCTCGAGGTGGCCGAGCGCGCCGGCATCTCGCGCGCCACCGCCCAGCGCTACCTCTCGGGCCTCGCGGGCCGCGGCCTCGTCGAGATGACCCTCAGCTACGGCACCACCGGCCGCCCGGAGCACCGCTACCGCGCCCGCTGACCCTCCGCGAGCGGAGTCCGCGCTCGAGCCGGCGGGACGTTCTCGGCGGTCGGGACCCGCTCTCAGGGGACCTGAGCGCCTAGGGGAGCTGACTGCGGAGCACCGGCGTGCGGTGCTCGGTCGAGCCGAACGGGGGATCCGCGTGTCAGCGGATCCTCCTAGGCGGTCGGGACCCGCTCTCGGGAACCCGACCGCCCGTGGGAGCCGACTGCGGTGCGCCGCCCTGCGGCGCACGAGACGGCCCGTCGAACGAGCGATCCGCGTGTCAGCGGATCGTTCTAGGCGGTCGGGACCCGCTCTCGGGAAACCGACCGCCTAGGGGAGCCGACTGCGGTGCGCCGCCTCGCGGCGCACGAGACGACTCAGTGCGTCGCGTCGACGTCCGCGCCCGCGGCCTCGGCCACGCGGCGGCGCTCGGCGGCCTCGGCGGCCATGCGGCGGCCCTTGGGGCTGACGAGGGAGGCGATCACCGTGATCACGAGGACGCCGATGATGACCGAGAGCGACAGTCCGGTGCCGATCTCGAAGACCTCCACGTGCTCGCCGTTGTTGATGAACGGCAGGTTGTTCTCGTGGAGCGCGTGCAGGATCAGCTTCACGCCGATGAAGGCGAGGATCGCGGCGAGGCCGATGCTGAGGTAGACGAGGCGGTCGAGCAGGCCGTCGATGAGGAAGTACAGCTGGCGCAGGCCCAGCAGCGAGAACGCGGTCGCCGTGAAGACGAGGTACACGTCGCTGGTGAGGCCGAAGATCGCCGGCACGCTGTCGAGGGCGAACAGGATGTCCGTTCCGCCGATCGCCGCCATGACGAGGATCATCGGCGTGAGGACCTTCTTGCCGTCGATGTGCGTGTAGAACTTGTCGCCGTCGTACTGGTCGCTCGTCTTGAAGATCCGCTTGGCCAGGCGCACCATCACGTTGTCGCTGGAGTGGTCGTCGCCCGGCTTGACCAGGTTGAACGCGGTCAGCAGCAGGATCAGGCCGAAGATGTAGAAGACCCAGGCGAACGAGTTGATCAGTGCGGCGCCGAGGAAGATGAAGCCGGTGCGGGCGATCAGCGCGAAGACGATGCCGAAGAGGAGCACCTTCTGCTGGTCGGCGCGGGGCACCTTGAAGCTCGCCATGATGATGAGGAAGACGAACAGGTTGTCGACCGAGAGGGCCTTCTCGGTGATGTACCCCGCGAAGTACTCCGATCCGGGCGTCGCTCCGCCGAAGACGAGGACGCCGAGCCCGAAGAGCACGGCGATGCCGACGTAGAGCGCCGACCAGATCGACGACTCCTTCAGCGTGGGCTCGTGGGCCTTCCGGACGTGGAAGAAGAAGTCGAAGAGCAGGAGCAGGACGATGAAGGCGATCGTCAGGGTCCAGATCAGGGGCGATACGGTCATGAAGGGGCTGGCCTCGCTCGTGAAGGGGGGTCGGGGGACGGTCGCGGGGGTCGCTCGTCAAGGGAAAAGGTAGCGAGGCACCGTGGCGAGCAGGGCGCCCGCCGATGGATCGTGAGTATCTTCTCAGTTCTCAGCGCGTCCCTCGCGCCCAGCGGCCGGAGCGCCACACTGGTCACCATGACCGGCGCCGCTGTCGACAGGACCTTCCAGGACGCCTCCGGCGTCGTCATCCACTACCGCTGGTGGCCGCACCCCTCGCCCCGCGCGATCGTGCAGCTGGCCCACGGGGTCGGCGAGCACTCGGGGCGCTACGTCGAGCTGGCGGAGGCGCTGGTCGCCGCCGGGTACGCGGTCGCGGCGGACGACCACCGCGGGCACGGCCGGACCGGCCTCGAGCAGCACGGCGGCGACTCCTCCCGGCTCGGACTGCTGGGGCCGGGCGGCCTGCGCGCGACCGAGGCGGCGATCCTCCGGCTGACGGAGCTGCTCGCGGAGGAGAGCCCGGGAGTGCCGATCGTGCTGCTCGGCCACTCCTGGGGGTCGCTCATGGCGCAGCGGATCGTCGACCACCACTCCGGCGCCTATGCCGCGCTCGTGCTGAGCGGCACGGCCTACCGCCTCCCGGGGCACATGAACGCGGGCGACCTGGCGAAGCGGCACCGCGTCGCCGGCGGCCTCGGCCTCGAGTGGCTCTCCCGCGACCCGGAGGTCTGGCAGCGGTTCCACGACGACCCCCTCACCTTCACCACGCCGCTCGCGAAGCGGATCGGGCTGGTCGAGACCCTGCGGCTGGTCGGCCGCCCGAAGCGCGGGCCCGAGCATCCACTGCCCCTGCTGCTGGTCGTGGGCGCCGACGACACCCTCGGCGGCGAGCGGTCGGTGCGCGCGCTCGCCCAGGCCTACCGGCGGCGGGCCGGGTACACGGACGTCTCGGTGCGGGTGTACCCGGAGGCGCGGCACGAGCTGTTCCAGGAGCTCAACCGGGCCGAGGTCACGGCCGATCTCGTGGAGTGGCTGGGCGAGCGCTTCCCCACCCCGGCTCGCGCCTAGGCTGGCGTCATGCATGGCGAGTACAAGGTCCCCGGCGGAAAGCTCGTGGTCGTCGACCTCGACGTGGTCGACGGGAGGTTCGCCGGGTTCCGCCTGGCGGGCGACTTCTTCCTCGAGCCCGACACGGCCCTCGACGACATCGACCGCGCGGTCGTGGGCCTCCCGGCCGAGACGGACGCGAAGTCCATCGCCGCCGCCATCCGGCAGGCGCTCCCGGCCGACGCGGTCCTGCTCGGCTTCACGCCCGAGGCCGTCGCGGTCGCCATCCGCCGCTCGCTGCAGAAGGCGACCAGCTGGCGCGACTACGACTGGCGCATCGTGCACGACCGGGCCGTCCCTCCCGCGACCCACCTGGCGCTCGACGAGGTGCTGACCGCCGCGGTCGGCGAGGGCCGCCGGGAGCCGACGCTGCGGATCTGGGAGTGGGACCAGCCCGCCGTCGTCATCGGCAGCTTCCAGTCGCTCCGCAACGAGGTCGACCTCGACAACGCGGCGAAGTACGGCGTCGACGTGGTCCGCCGCATCTCGGGCGGCGGCGCGATGTTCATGGAGGCGGGCAGCGTCGTCACGTACTCGCTCTACGTCCCCGGCGACCTCGTCCAGGGGCTGACCTTCGCCGACTCCTACGCCTTCCTCGACGAGTGGGCCGTCAGCGCGCTGCAGTCGCTCGGGATCGACGCGGTCTACCAGCCGCTCAACGACATCACCTCGCCCTCGGGCAAGATCGGCGGCGCCGCGCAGAAGCGCCTGGGCTCCGGCGCCGTCCTCCACCACGTGACCATGAGCTACGACATCGACGCCGAGAAGATGGTGCAGGTGCTGCGGATCGGCCGCGAGAAGCTCTCGGACAAGGGCATCGCCTCCGCCGTGAAGCGCGTCGACCCGCTGCGCAGCCAGACCGGGCTCAGCCGAGCCGAGATCATCGAGCGGATGAAGGCGACCTTCGTGCAGCTGCACGGCGGCGAGGCGGGGACGCTGACCGAGGAGGAGTACGCGGCGGCGGAGGAGCTGGTGCGGACGAAGTACTCGACTCCGGAGTGGCTGCGGCGCGTCCCCTGACCGGCGGGTCCGGGGCGGCGGTCGCCGGCGCGTGGACCCGGAGCGGAACGCGGCGGACCGGTCCGGCGGGCGCCCCTCAGCTCGCGAGGAGCTCCTGGTAGTCCGGGTGCTCGGCGATGAACTCGGCGACGAACGGGCAGGCCGGGACGATGCGCCCGCCGAAGCGCTCGTGCGCGTCGTCGAGGGCCGCCTCGACGAGGGTCTCGCCGAGGCCATCGTGGCGGTGCTCGGGCGCGATCTCGGTGTGGAGGAAGACCACGTCGCGGCCGCGGACGGCGTAGTCCGCGACTCCGACGGTCTCGCCGTCGAGCCAGAGCGTGTAGCGGGACGAGTCCTCGTCGTGGCGCACCTCGGAGATCATCGCGCCACTCTACGCCGGAGCCTCCCCGGCACCCGTCGAGCCCGGGCGCGAGGCGCGGAGCGTGTCGCCGGGCTCGCGCGCACTGGCACAATTGCCGGGTGCCCAGGACGATCCAGATCGCTGACGGCGTCCCGGAGTCGCGGAGCGCGGTGTTCCACGCCGACAACCTCGAGGTCCTGCCGCAGCTGGCCGACGGGGCCTTCACCGTCGTCTACCTCGACCCGCCGTTCAACACGGGCCGGGCGCAGGTGCGCACCTCGACCACCTCGGTGCGCTCCACCACCGGCACGATCGCCGGCTTCAAGGGGCGCAGCTACGAGCGGATCCGCGGCGACCTGCTCCGCTACGACGACCGCTTCGACGACTACTGGTCGTTCCTCGAGCCGCGTCTGGCCGAGGCGTGGCGGCTCCTCGCCGACGACGGCACCCTCTACCTCCACCTCGACTACCGCGAGGCGCACTACGCGAAGGTGCTGCTCGACGCGCTCTTCGGCCGCGAGTGCTTCCTCAACGAGATCATCTGGGCCTACGACTACGGAGCGAAGGCCACGCGCCGCTGGCCGACCAAGCACGACACGATCCTCGTCTACGTGAAGGACCCGCGCGGCTACCATTTCGACTCCGCCGCTGTGGACCGCGAGCCGTACATGGCCCCGGGCCTGGTGACCCCCGAGAAGGCCGAGCGCGGCAAGCGGCCGACCGACGTGTGGTGGCACACGATCGTCTCGCCGACAGGCCGCGAGAAGACCGGGTACCCGACGCAGAAGCCGGAGGGGATCCTCCGCCGCATCGTGCAGGCGTCCAGCCGCGAGGGCGACGCCGTCCTCGACTTCTTCGCCGGTTCCGGCACGACCGGCGCCGTCGCGCACGCTCTCGGCCGCCGCTTCGTCCTCGTCGACGAGCACGCCGACGCGGTCGCCGTCATGCGCCGCCGCTTCGCCGCCCTCGACCCGGCGCCGCTCTTCCTCTGACGCGGGCCCTCTCGACTCCTCAGACGTCGCCGTCCTCGCTCGCCACCCCCGCGACTCCTGCGCACCGGCCGGCTCCCACTGTCCAGAAGGTGTCGCACTCGACATCGATCGCTCCGACTGTCCAGGAGTTGTCGCACTCGACGCCGACTGCGACAACTCCTGGACAGTCGTGGTGGGAGGCGCGCCTCCCCAGGTGCGGGATCAGGGGTTCGTCCACAGAATGCGGATCGCGGGAGTCGGACGAGGATCACGGACCGCCAGAATCGCGGCATGTCCAGCACCGACCTCGGAGCCTTCACCCGGCGAGCGGCACTCCGCGCCGGGATGACGGACGCCCGGCTGCGCACTCCCGCCCTGGCCAGCCCCTTCCACGGAGTGCGCACCCGGGTGGCGCCCGTCACGCACCTGGAACGAGCCGCCGCCTATCTGCCGCGGCTGCGGCCCTGGCAGCTCTTCTCCCACCTGACCGCGGCCGAAGCCTGGGGAGTGCCGCTCCCGGCGCGACCCGGCGAGGACGATCCGATCCACGTGGCGGCGACGACGCCGCACCGGCCCCCCAGGACCCGGGGTGTGATCGGCCACACCCTCACGGAGACGGACAGGGTCGAGCGGCACGGCCTGCCGGTGACAGGAGCGGTGTCGACGTGGATCGCGCTCGCGCCACTGCTGTCCGCCCGCGATCTCCTCGCGGCGACGGACCACCTCCTGTTCGAGCCGCGCTACCCGCGCCGGGACGATCCGCGTCCCCATGTCCGGCTTCACGAGCTGCAGGACCGCCTGGCCTCCCATCGGGGCCGGGGCCGACGCGGCCTGGCTGAGGCTCTGCGGCTGGCATCGACCGGAGCCGCCTCGCGGAGGGAGACCTGGCTCCGCGCTCTCGTCGAGGAGGCGGGACTGCCCGCGCCCGACGTGAACGCCGAGATCAGGATCGGCGGCCGACTGCTCGCGGTCGGCGATCTGGTCTTCGAACGGTGGAAGGTGGTGGCGGAGTACGACGGCGGCCAGCACCGGACGGACGACGCGCAGTTCTCACGCGATCGTGAACGGCTCCTGGCCCTGCACCTCGCGGGCTGGATCGTCGTGGTCGTCCGCGCGGAGGGTCTGACCCGGGGCAGGGCGCGCACGATCGCCGAGCTCCGTGCCGCTCTCGTGGCCCACGGCTGGCGACCGTGATGCACCCCGTCGACGGATCGACCCGCTCGTCCATCCCCGCCCCGCCGCCCGCGTCCGCCTCACCGTCCGGATCCCTTCGCCCGTCCGCATCCGATCGAGCACGTGGAGTTCTCCGACTGTCCAGGAGTCGTCACACTCGGCGTCGACTGCGACGACTCCTGGACAGTCGCGGGCCGGGGTCAGCTGCTGGCGCGGATGACCAGCGACGTCGGCATCAGCGTGCGGTGCTCCACGGGGAGCCCCTCGATGCGGGCGGTCAGCAGCTCCACCATGCGGGCGCCGAGCTCGTCGGGGAGCTGGCGCACCGTGGTCAGCGCGGGGACGGCGTTCCGCGCGAAGAGATCGTCGTCGAAGCCCACGACGGACACGTCCTCGGGGATCCGGCGGCCGGCCTCGCGGAGGGCGGCGTAGGCGCCGACCGCCATCTGGTCGTTCGCGGCGAAGACGCCGTCCAGGTCGGGGTCGCGGGCGAGGAGGCGGCGCATCGCCTCGGTCCCGCTGGCCGGCGAGAAGTCTCCCCACTCGACGAGGTCGTCGGCGAGGCCGGCGTCGGTGAGTGCGCCGCGCCAGCCGATCAGGCGGTCGACGCCCGGCGGCATGTCGGCGGGGCCCGCGATGGTGGCGATCCGGCGCCGGCCGCGCTCGATCAGGTGCGCGGTGGCGACGGCCGCCCCTTCCGTGTTGTCCACGTCGACGAAGTAGGAGCCGCGCTCGTCCGGCGAGAGCGGCCGGCCGCCGAAGACGATCGGCAGCGTGCCCGAGAGCGCCGCGTAGGAGTGGTCGCCCGAGTGGTGCGAGACCACGAGCGCACCGTCGACGTTGCCGCCGAGCAGGTACCGCCGCGTCTTCTCGCCGTCCGTCTCGGACGCGATCAGCATCGAGAGCGTGTAGTCCGTGTCGGCCAGGCGCATCGCGGCGCCCTGCACGATCGAGGCGAAGAACGGGTCCGCGAAGACGCGCGCGGTCGACTCCGGCACGATCAGCGCGATCGACTGCGTGCGCCGCGAGGCGAGCATCCGCGCCGCGTGATTGGGCACGTAGTCGAGCTCGCCGATCGCCTTCTCGACGGCGGCCACGATCTCGGCCGCCACCTGCGGGGCGCCGTTGACCACCCGCGAGACCGTCGCGCGCGAGACTCCGGCCCGCGCCGCGACCATCTCGAGGGTGGGGGAGCGGCCCCCGCCGCGGACGCCCGTCGGCTCGCTCACGGGTCAGTCCAGGATCGCCGCGGCGCTGCCGCCGAGCAGTCGGGAGTAGACCAGGCCCGAGTCCTTCACGATCCGCTCCTGCGTGTCGTAGTCGACGCGCACGATGCCGAAGCGCTTCTCGTAGCCCCAGGCCCACTCGTAGTTGTCGAGGAGGGACCAGACGAAGTAGCCGCGGACGTCGGCGCCCTGGTCGATCGCGTCGGCGACCTTCTCGACGTGGTCGAGCACGTACTGCGTGCGGTCCGCGTCGTGCACGCGGCCGTCCTCGACGACGTCGTCGTAGGCGGCGCCGTTCTCGGTCACGTAGAGCGGAGGGAGGTTCTCGTACTCCAGGCCCAGGCGGGTCAGCAGGTAGCGCAGCCCGTCGGGGTTCACCTCCCAGTCCATCGCGGTGCGCGGCAGCCCTCGCGACGGGAAGGTGATGAACTCGGAGCCGACCCAGGGGGAGCCGACCTCGCGGTCGGTCGCCTGGGCGAAGTCGTCGGCTCCGGCCGGCAGCGGATGCGCCGAGACGTTGTCGTCGTGGTAGTGGTTCACGCCGAGGAAGTCGAGCGGGAGCGAGATGAGATCGAGGTCGCCGTCGACGATCAGCTCGTCGAGCCCGAGCCCTTCGACGTCCTCGAGCAGGTCCTCGGGGTACTCGCCGCGCAGCAGCGGGTCGAGGAAGATCCGGTTCTGGAGCGCGTCGAAGCGGCGTGCGGCGTCGAGGTCGGCCTCGTCCTCGGGGTCGTCGGGGACGGCGTTCGAGAGGTTGAGCGTGATGCCCAGGTTCTGCGCTCCGAGCTGCCGGAGCGTCGAGACGGCCAGCCCGTGGGCGAGGTGCGTGTGGTGCACGGCGGCGAGGGCCTTCTGCTGCGAGATCACGCCGGGGGCGTGCACGCCCGCCCCGTAGGAGAGCAGGGTCGAGCAGAACGGCTCGTTGAACGTCGTCCAGTGCTGCACCCGGTCGCCGAGGCTCTCGTAGACGGCCTCGGCGTAGTCCCGGAATCGCTCGGCGGTGTCGCGGTTCGCCCAGCCGCCGGTCTCCTCGACGGCCTGCGGGAGGTCCCAGTGGTAGAGGGTGAGCCACGGCAGCACGCCGGCGCCGAGCAGCTCGTCGACCAGGCGGGAGTAGAAGTCGAGGCCCTCGGGGTTCACGGCGCGGTCGCCCGGCTTCACGCGCGCCCAGCTGACCGAGAAGCGGTAGGAGCCGAGCCCCAGCTCCTTCATCAGCCGCACGTCCGCGGGCATCCGGTGGTAGTGGTCCACCGCGACCTCGGGGGTGTCGCCCTTCGCGACCGCTCCGGGGACGCGGGAGAAGGCGTCCCAGATGCTGTCCTCCTTGCCGCCCTCGTGGCCGGCGCCCTCGATCTGGGCGGCGGCGGTCGCGGATCCCCAGAGGAAGCCGGCGGGCCAGTCGCGGACGGCGAGCCGGTCGGCGCGGGCGACCTGCTCCGAGAGGCTCGGGGTCGCGGTGGACCACTACCACCGGATGCCCGCGGACGTGCGGCTG
>NZ_PSWE01000031.1:0-38393 GCF_002932195.1 Rathayibacter sp. AY1C4
CACCCACCCCCGCCACCCCTGGAAGCCGACCGCGGCGAGCCGGGCGCGGACCGGCTCGCCACAAGCACAGCCGAACCAGTGATCCGCGTGCCAGCGGATCGCTGTAGGCGAACGCGACCCGCTCCACCCACCCCGCCAACTCCGAAAGCCGACCGCGGCGAGCCGGGCAGGGACCGGCTCGCCACAAGCACAGCCGAACCAGTGATCCGCGTGCCAGCGGATCGCTGTAGGCGGAAGCGACCCGCTCCACCCACCCCCGCCATCTCCGGAAGCCGACCGCGGCGAGCCGGGCAGGGACCGGCTCGCTATCTGATCAGCCGCGACAGCAGCCGGTCGGCGAGGATCCTGCCGTCGGTCTGGCAGGTGGGGCAGTACTGGAGCGTGGAGTCGTGGAAGACCACCTGGCGGATCGTGTCGCCGCAGACGGGGCACGCCTCTCCTGTGCGGCCGTGGACGCGCATGCCGAGCTTCTTCTCGCGCTTGAGGTCGGCCGCGTGCAGGCCCTCGGCGCGGGCGAGCGCCTCCTCGAGTGTGCAGCGGAGGGCCGCGTAGAGGCGGTCCAGCTCGTCGGCGGTGAGCGCGGCGGGCTTGAAGGGCGACATGCGCGCCACGTGGAGGATCTCGTCGGAGTAGGCGTTGCCGATGCCGGCGATGCGGGACTGGTCGCGGAGGACGCCCTTCACCTGCGCCCGGCCCGCCGTGGCGAGGATCGCGCCGAGGATCTCCTCGGTGAACTCCGGGTCCAGCGGATCGGGACCCAGCCGGGCGACGCCCGGGACGTCGAGCGGATCGGCGACGATCGAGAGCGCGAGGCTCTTCTTGGTGCCGGCCTCCGTCACGTCGAATCCCGACCCGTCGTCGAGGACCAGCCGGGCGGCGAGCGGGCCCCGGCCGGGCTTCGCCGGAGCCGTCGGCCGGTCGGGCCGCCAGCGGACCCAGCCGGCGCGGGCGAGGTGCAGGAGGACGTGGGCCTCGCCGACTGCGAGGTCGAGGAACTTGCCGTGCCGCGACACTCCGTGGACGGTCTCGCCGGAGAGAGCCGACGGCGGGATGGCCACGGTCTTGAGGGCGGAGATCGCGAACACGTCGAGCCGCTCGAGGACGCGTCCGCCCAGGCGCGCGTCGAGATCGAGAGCGAGGGCCTGGACCTCGGGGAGTTCGGGCATGCGACCACCCTGGCCCGCGGGTCCCGCACCGTCCACCCCTGGCGGAGGGGGCGGCAGCGGGTCAGTCGCCGAAGCGCGTCGCCGCGACCTTCCGCAGGAACAGCTCGTGGAACCGGTAGTCGCCGGTGATCTCGGGGTGGAACGCCGTACCGAGGAGGTTGCCCTGCTCGACCGCGACCACCCGCCCGTCGGCGACGCTGGCGAGCGCGGTCGCCCGCTCCCCCAGCTCCTCCACGACCGGTGCGCGGATGAAGACCGCGTGCACCGGCGGATCGCCGATGGCCGGCACGTCGAGATCGGTCTCGAAGGAGTCGAGCTGGTTGCCGAACGCGTTCCTCCGAACCGACACGTCCAGGCCGCCGAAGCTGCTCTGGCCGTCGATGCGGTCGAGGACCCGGTCGGCGAGCATGATCAGCCCGGCGCAGGTCCCGTAGACGGGCATCCCCGCCCCGATCGCCTCGACGACCGGCTCCGCGAGGCCGAAGAGGCGCGACAGCTTGTCCATCACCGTGGACTCGCCGCCCGGGATGACCAGCCCCGCGACGGCGGCCAGCTCCTCCGGGCGGCGCACCAGCACCACCTCGGCGCCCAGCTCGCGCAGGACGTGCGCGTGCTCGCGGAAGTCGCCCTGCAGCGCGAGGACGCCGACGCGGAGCCCCTCGAGGGACTCCCGCGTCGGTCCTGCGCCGGCGAGCGGCGCGTCGGCGCTACCAGCCACGCTCGGCGAGGCGGTGCGGCGCGGGCACGTCGGCCACGTTGATGCCGACCATCGCCTCACCCAGGCCGCGCGAGGCCTCCGCGACGACCTTCGCGTCGTCGAAGAAGGTGGTCGCCTTCACGATCGCGGCCGCGCGCTTGGCGGGCTCGCCCGACTTGAAGACGCCGGAGCCGACGAACACGCCGTCGGCGCCCAGCTGCATCATCAGCGCCGCGTCGGCCGGGGTCGCGACCCCGCCGGCGGTGAAGAGGACGACGGGGAGCTTGCCGGTCCGGGCGATCTCGACGACCAGGTCGTAGGGGGCCTGCAGATCCTTGGCGGCGACGTAGAGCTCGTCCTTGGTCATCGCCTTCAGGCGGTTGACCTCGCCGGAGATCGTGCGGATGTGCTTGGTCGCCTCGGAGACGTCGCCGGTGCCGGCCTCGCCCTTCGAGCGGATCATCGCTGCGCCCTCGGTGATGCGGCGCAGCGCCTCGCCCAGGTTGGTCGCTCCGCAGACGAAGGGGACGGTGAAGTTCCACTTGTCGATGTGGTTCACGTAGTCGGCGGGCGAGAGGACCTCGGACTCGTCGATGTAGTCGACGCCGAGCTCCTGCAGGATCTGCGCCTCGACGAAGTGGCCGATGCGCGCCTTCGCCATGACGGGGATCGACACGGCGGAGACGATGCCGTCGATCAGGTCGGGGTCGCTCATGCGTGCGACGCCGCCCTGCGAGCGGATGTCGGCGGGGACGCGCTCGAGCGCCATGACGGCGACCGCGCCGGCGTCCTCCGCGATGCGGGCCTGATCGGCGTCGACGACGTCCATGATGACGCCGCCCTTGAGCATCTCGGCGAGACCGCGCTTGACGCGGCTCGAGCCGAACTGCTCGGGAGCGGACGAGGACGGAGTGGTGGTGTCGGTCATGTTCGCGAGTCCTGTTCTGTGCGGCGACTTCCGCCGACGGCAGCTCCGAGTCTACGAGACGGCGCCCGCCGTCCGCGGCGCTGGACAGGGGGCCGGGCGGCGGTCTAGAGGCTCGGCCAGGCCGCCGCGAGGCTCGCCCGCACGTCGCCGAGCAGCTGCGGGAGCGCCTTCGTGCGGGCGATGATCGGGAAGAAGTTCGCGTCGGTCGCCCAGCGCGGAACCACGTGCTGGTGCAGGTGCGCGGCGATCCCCGCTCCCGCGACCGCGCCCTGGTTCATCCCGAGGTTGAAGCCGTCGTTGTTCGAGACCGAGCGGACGACGCGCATGGCCGTCTGCGTGAGCGCTCCGATCTCGGCCACTTCCTCGGGAGTGGCCTCGTCGTAGAGCGGGATGTGCCGGTACGGGCAGACCAGGAGGTGGCCGGAGTTGTACGGGAACAGGTTCAGCAGGACGTAGGCGTGCTCCCCGCGGGCGACGATGAGGGCCTCCTCGTCGCTCAGCGTCGGCGCCACGCAGAAGGGGCAGTCGTCGGCTCCGGGCTGCCCCTTCTGGATGTAGACCATCCGGTGCGGCGTCCACAGGCGCTGGAACTCGTCGGGAACCCCGGCGAGGTGCGCCGAGCCCTCCGCTCCCTCGGGCACGTAGCCGTCGCTCACGCTCAGACCTGCGCCTTCGAGGCGACGGCCTCGCGGATGCGCGCGACGGCGTCGGCGACCGGGATCCCGTTCTCCTGCGTGCCGTCGCGGAAGCGGAAGCTGACGGCTCCGGCGTCGCGGTCCTTCTCCCCCACGATCATCTGGAAGGGCACCTTCTGCAGCGTGGCGTTGCGGATCTTCTTCTGCATCCGGTCGCTGGAGTAGTCGATCTCGGCGCGGATGCCCGACCTCTTGAGCTCGCCGACGACCTCCTCGAGGTAGGTCAGGTACTCGTCGGCGATCGGGATGCCCACGACCTGGACCGGCGACAGCCAGACCGGGAACGCCCCGGCGTAGTGCTCGGTGAGGATCGCGAAGAAGCGCTCGATGGAGCCGAAGAGCGCGCGGTGGATCATCACGGGCCGCTTCTTCGAGCCGTCCGAGGCCGTGTACTCGAGCTCGAAGCGCTCGGGCTGGTTGAAGTCGAGCTGGATGGTCGACATCTGCCAGGTGCGGCCGATGGCGTCGCGCGCCTGCACCGAGATCTTCGGACCGTAGAACGCCGCTCCTCCCGGATCCGGCACCAGCTCGAGACCGGAGGCGACGGCGACCGCGCGCAGCGACTCGATCGCCTCCTCCCACTGCTCGGGCGCACCGACGAACTTCGGGTTGCCCTCCTCGTTCGTGGACAACTCGAGGTAGAAGTCGTCGAGGCCGTAGTCGCGCAGCACCTGCAGCACGAACTCGAGGTTGCGGGTCAGCTCGGCCGACACGTCCTCCTGCGCGACGTAGATGTGGGCGTCGTCCTGGGTCAGGCCGCGCACGCGGGTGAGGCCCTGCAGGGTGCCGCTCTTCTCGTAGCGGTACACGGTGCCGAACTCGGCCAGGCGCAGCGGGAGCTCGCGGTAGCTGCGGCCGCGCGAGCGGAAGATCAGGTTGTGGAACGGGCAGTTCATGGGCTTGAGGTAGTAGTCCTGGCCCTGGCGGGTGACGTTGCCGTCCTCGTCCTGCAGCTCGTCGAGGTGCATCGGGGGGAACATCCCCTCGGAGTACCACTGCAGGTGCCCGCTCGTGAGGAACAGGTCGCCCTTGGTGATGTGCGGCGTGTAGACGAGCTCGTAGTCGTGGGCGAGCAGCTGCTCGCGCATGTACTGCTCGATCTCGTAGCGGATGATCCCGCCCTTGGGGTGGAAGACCGCGAGGCCGGAGCCGATCTCGTCCGGGAAGGAGAACAGGTCGAGCTCGTGGCCGAGCTTGCGGTGGTCGCGGCGCGCCGCCTCCTCGAGGCGGGCCTGGTGCTCGCGCAGCTCGTCCTTCGTGGGCCACGCGGTGCCGTAGACGCGCTGCAGCTGCGGGTTCTTCTCCGAGCCGCGCCAGTAGGCGGCAGCGTTGCGGGTCAGGGCGTAGCCGTTGCCGATCATGCGGGTGTTGGGCAGGTGCGGGCCGCGGCAGAGGTCCTTCCAGACCGTCTCGCCGGAACGCGGGTCGACGTTGTCGTAGATGGTGAGCTCGGCGCCGCCGACCTCGACGCTCTCGTGCTCGGCTCCCCCGCCCTTGATCCCGATCAGCTCGAGCTTGTAGGGCTCGCCGGCGAGCTCGGCGCGCGCCTCCTCCTCGGAGACGACGCGGCGCACGAACCGCTGGCCCTGGCGGACGATGCGGTCCATCGCCTTCTCGAGCGCCTTCATCGCCTCGGGCGTGAAGGGCTCCTCGACGTCGAAGTCGTAGTAGAAGCCGTCGGTGACGGGCGGGCCGATGCCCAGCTTCGCCTCCGGGTTGATCTGCTGCACCGCCTGCGCGAGCACGTGGGCCGCGGAGTGGCGGAGGATGTTCAGCCCGTCCGGCGAGGAGATGAGCACCGGCTCGATGCGGTCGCCCGGCACGACGTCGGCGGCGAGGTCCTTGAGCTCCCCGTTGACGCGGATCGCGACCACGGCCCGGTCGGTGAAGTGCGTGAATCCCGTGCCCGCCTCGGTGACGACCGAGTGGGACTCGTTCTCTGCGGGATTCGACGGTTCGTTCGACACGTGCGGGCACTCCTCGGGCTCGGTTGACCCCTCGACTGTAGTCGGCGGCGGCCTCTACCCGAGCGCGTCGCGCACGCGGGCGTCGAGCGCGCGCAGAGCGGAGGCGAGCTCGTCCCGGTCGGCGCCGGGGAGCACGAGCGAGCTGCGCTCGAGCTGGTGCAGGAGGACCTCCTCCAGGCCGGGCGGCAGGGAGTCCACGGCGAGCGCCCCCTCGAGTGCGGCGAGCACGGCGACGACGGCCACCGCGTCGCGTGCCGCGAGTCTGCGTGCGCTGATCTCCATGCGTCTCCGTCCGTGTCGTCCGATCCCGTCACCCTGCCGACAGGACGTGCCCCGGAGAGGGGCGCGGGGGCGACCGGTGCGCAATCCGTCCAGGTGGCATCCTGGTCCGATGGGTGCCGGTCCTGCGCTGCAGCGCTTCACGCGCTCCGGGGCCGACCTGGAGGAGGCGCGGCGCTTCTACTCGGACGGCTACGGCGGGTCGGGATTCCGGACGGAACCGGTCGAGCGGCCCTTCTCCTTCCGCTACGACGTCTCCGGGAGCGAGGGCGTGAGCCTGCGGACGTCTGTGTTCCGGGGCTCCGTGTCCGGGGGGCTGCGTCCGGCGGGCGAGTACGTCGTCTCGTGGTTCCTCTCCGGCACGAGCGTGGTGGACCCGGAGGGCGATCGGATCGTCCACCTGCCGGGGCGGCCGGTCGTGTTCCCCAGCGCGCGTCCGTTCGAGTTCGTCAGCCGCGACTTCCAGCAGCGGCTCGTGCACGTGGCCGCCGGCCTCCTCGAGCAGGTCGCGTCCGAGGCCGGCGACGGCGTGCCGCTGCCGCTCGTCTTCGACCACCGCTCGATCGCCTCCGCGTCGGCACTCCCGGGCTGGTGGCGGGCGGTCGACGACTTCGCGGGCGTCCTTCGGTCGGGCCGCGAGGCGACAGCGCTGCAGCTCGTGGCGGCCGAGCGCGGCGTCGCTCTGCACCTGCTCGCGACCTTCGCGCACCGGCCGGTCGTCGTTCCGGCGCAGGTGCTGCGGCCGGGGCTCGAGCACCTGCTGCGTGCCGCCGAGTTCCTGCACGCGTTCGCCGCGTCGCCCGTCACCGTGTCCGACATCGCGACAGCGGCGGGGCTCACTCCGCGGGCGCTGCAGGCCGCGTTCCGGAGGCACTTCGGCGACACTCCGCTCGGCTACCTGCGCGGCGTGCGTCTCGACCGGGCGCGCGTCGAGCTGCGCGAGGGCGCTCCGGGCGAGGAGACCGTGCGCGCCGTCTCCGCGCGCTGGGGCTTCCTCAACCAGGGCCGCTTCTCGGGGGCGTACCACCGCCGCTTCGGCGAGTACCCGGTGGAGACCCTGCGCCGCTGACGCTCAGGCGCCGGGAGCGAGATCGCGGGCGTAGCAGACCGAGTGCTCGGACCCGATGTAGGCGCCGAACGGCGGGATGGCGTGGTAGCCCTCCCGGAGGTAGAACCGCATCGCGTCGGGCTGGAGCGTCCCGGTCTCCAGCACCAGGCGCGTCGTGCCCAGAGCGGCCGCCCGCGCCTCGAGCGCGCGCAGGACGGCCGTGGCCGCTCCGGTGCCGCGGGCGGCGCGGTCGGCGAACATCCGCTTCACCTCGATCGCCCCCGGTCCGAGGACGTCGTCGTCGAGAGGCCGCAGTCCGCCGCAGGCCACCGCCGTGCCGCTCGCGTCGCGGGCGACGAGGAAGACGGGCACGTCGTCGGCCGAGGGCGGCGTGCCGGGCTCGTGGTCGTCGTTGCCGTAGCGCTCGTCGAGCTCGCGCCGCTGCGCGTCGCGCAGACGCTCGGCGTCCGGGTGGGTCCACGCCACCTCGTCGATGCTCCAGCTCATGAGGGCTCCTCCCGGCCGCGCGGCGGGCACGGCCGAGGCCATTCTGCCGCGCCCGCCCCCCTCCGGCCGGCCCGGTGGCAACCCCTTCCGCGCCGGGCCGCAGCGGGCGTCGACTGGAGGCCCACCGACGAAAGGACTCACCGTGCTCTCCGACTCCCCCATCGGCCCCGTTCTGCTCTCCCGCGACCTCGCCGCCGCCCGCGCCTTCTACGCCGGCTCCCTGGGACTGGAGGTCCTCGAGGAGAGCGAGTCGGCGATCGCCTACTCCTGCGGCGGCACGCGGCTCACCGTCACCGCCAGCACCACGGGCTCGAAGGACGAGCAGACCAAGGCCGCCTGGCGGGTGGCCGACCTGCGCGCCGAGCTGGACGCGCTGGCGGCTCGGGGCGTGGCTCCGGAGGACTACGACAGCGACGAGCTGCGCACCGAGAACGGCGTGGCCGACCGCGGCAGCGTCTGGGCGTCCTGGATCCTCGATCCCGACGGGAACGCGCTCGGCATCGAGCAGCCCAAGAGCTGATCGGCGCCGCTCTAGACTCGCCCCATGCCCGACGACTCCGCTCCGCTGCCCGCGCCCGGGTGGTACCCGCACCCGGCCGACCTCGGCTCGGAGCTCTACTGGGACGGCGCGGCGTGGACGGACCGGTCCCGCCCGTCCTCCTCGGCGCCCGCTCCCGCCTACGGCACGCCCCCGGGCGCTCCGGAGCAGGAGCTGTACGCCTATCCGTCCGCCCCGTCCTCCGCGGCAGGCCGCAACCCCATGGCGATCGCGAGCCTCGTGCTCGGCGTCCTGAGCCTGCTGATCAATCCGCTGCTGATCCCCTCGATCCTCGCCATCGTCTTCTCGGCGAAGGGCCGGGCGGCCGCACCGCTCGTCGGAGGCGGTCGCGGGCTCGCGACGGCAGGACTCGTCACCGGGATCCTCGGTCTGGTGTCGGGCGTCTTCACCATCGTCGGCAACCTCTCGGCCGGGGTCCCCGGCCTGGCCGGCTGACCGGGGTGCCGCGGCCCTCGACGCCCCGATGACCGCGCGCCGGAGCGCTCCCTGGCTCCTCGTCGTGGCGGTCGCCCTGGTCGCGCTGGTCCTGCGCGGTCCGATCGTCGCCGTCGCGCCGATCATCGACGCGGTGCGCGAGGACCTCGCGCTGTCCGCGGGCCAGGCGGGGATCCTCACCAGCATCCCCGTGCTCTGCTTCGCCCTGGCGACTCCGCTCGCCCTCCTGGTGATCCGCCGCGCGGGACCCGACGCCGCCGTGACCGTCACGGTGATCGGCGTCGCGCTCGGCACGATCGTCCGCTCGATCGGCGACGTGGGACCGGCCGTGGCGGGCACCATCCTGATCGGCGTCTCCATCACGATCGGCAACGTCGTCCTCCCCGTCGTGATCCGGCGGGACGTCGCTCCCGAGCGCGTCGACCTCACGACGGGCGTCTACACCGCGGCCCTCAACATCGGCTCGACAATCACCTCGCTCGGCACCGCTCCGCTCGCTCTAACCCTCGGCTGGCGCGGCGCCCTGCTCGTCTGGCTCGCCCTCAACGCCCTCGCTCTGGCCGGCTGGCTCGTGGCCGTGGGGCCTCGGGCGGCCCTGCGTCCGACTCCCCGCCCGTCCCGCGCCGACCGCGCACCGGCCGCACCGGCTCCGCGGATCTTCCGCAGCGCGACCGTGCTGGCGCTCGCGCTCTGCTTCTCTAGCCAGGCGTTCTCGTACTACGGAGTGACGGCGTGGCTCCCCTCGCTGCTCGTCGACCGCAACGGCTTCTCGATCGCGACCGCGGGCGCGAGCGCCTCGGTGTTCCAGCTCGCCGCGGTCGCCGGCGCCCTCGGCGTCCCGCTCCTGGTCCGGAGGCTCGGACCCCTGGGGGGCATCGTGCTCGTCGGCCTCCTCTGGTGCACGGTGCCGGCGGGGCTGCTGCTCGCCCCGCAGCTCTGGGCGCTCTGGTGCGTGCTGGGCGGCGCGGCCCAGGGCGGAGGATTCACGGTGGTCTTCGTGCTCGTCGTGCGGCTCTCCCGCTCCGACGCCCACGCGTCGCGGCTCTCGGCCACGGTGCAGGGGATCGGCTACGCCGTGGCCGCCACCGCCCCGACCGTCATCGGCTTCGCGCACGACGCGAGCGGCGGCTGGGAGGCTCCCCTGCTGACCGTCCTCGCCGCGACCTGCTCCTTCCTCCTCTTCGGCACCCTCGCCGCTGCGCGCCAGCGCCGGGCCTGACCCGCGACACGACCGGCCGCGCCGTCAAGGGGGCCGTCCGACGACTGTCGGCCCCGTAGCGTGTCCGCATGGCCGAGCAGAGCACGACCCGCGAGAAGACAGCGCCCGATCCCGACGATTCCCGGAAGCCCGACGACGTCACCGACATCACCAGGCGCTCCTGGTTCTACGTCCTCAAGAAGACGGCTCGCGAGTTCGGCGCGGACCAGTGCACCGACCTCGCCGCCGCGCTCACCTACTACGCCGTGCTCGCGCTCTTCCCCGCCCTGCTCGCGATCGTGTCGGTGCTGGGGCTCTTCGGCCAGGCGCAGGCCACCACCGATCTGGTGCTCGACCTGATCGGGAACCTCGCGTCGAGCGAGGTCGTCGACCTGCTGCGCGACCCGATCCAGGCGCTGACCAGCTCCTCCGCCGCGGGTCTCGCCTTCGTGACCGGTGTCGTCGGAGCGATCTGGTCCGCCTCCGGCTACGTCGGCGCCTTCGGCCGCGCGATGAACCGCGTCTACCAGATCGACGAGGGGCGCCCCTTCTGGAAGCTCCGCCCGACGATGCTCGGCGTGACCGTGGTGACGGTCGTCCTGATCGTGATCGCGGCGCTCATCCTGGTGCTCAGCGGACCGGTCGCGACCGCCGTCGGCGACGTCGTGGGCCTCGGGCCCGCCGCCCTCACCGTGTGGAACATCGCGAAATGGCCGGTGCTCGTGGTCATCGCGATCGTGATCGTCGCGATCCTGTACTACTGGGCGCCCAACATCCGCCAGCCGAAGTTCCGCTGGATCAGCATCGGATCGATCGTCGCCCTGGCGATCTGGCTGATCGCCTCGACCGGCTTCGCGTTCTACGTGGCCAACTTCTCCAACTACAACAAGACCTACGGCTCGCTCGGCGCCGTGATCGTCTTCCTCCTCTGGATCTGGATCACCAACATCGCCCTGCTCTTCGGCGCGGAGTTCGACGCCGAGCTCGAGCGCGGACGCGAGCTGCAGGCGGGCATCGAGGCGGAGGAGACCATCCAGCTCCCCCCGCGCGACACCGCCGCGAGCGACAAGAAGGCGGCCGTGCACGAGAAGGACGTCCGCGACGGACGCTGGCTGCGCCTGGCGAGCGAGAACCGCAGCGACAAGGGCGCGGCCCAGGACGACGAGGCCGCGAAGAAGAAGTGACTCAGGACTCGGACGACCAGAGCGCGCGGTAGTAGGCCGCGCGCTCGTCGTCCGGATCCGCTCCGTACTCCGCGAGGAGCAGCGGGGTGTGGCCGGAGCCGTAGTTCCAGCCGAGGCTGACCGCGGCGACCGCCAGATCCGCCCAGCGGTCACCCACGCCCAGGTCGCCGACGTCGACCGTGCCGCTCCAGCGTCCGTCGTCGTCGACGAGCGTGTTCGGAGCGCACGCGTCGCCGTGCACCACGACGGGGTCCACGAGCTCCGGAGCCGCGCCGAGCGCCGACGGCCGGCGCGCGAACCAGGAGTCGCCGCGCAGCTCTTCGGGCACCGCGTCGACGGGGAGCGCGTGGACCGCCCGCAGGCCGGCCGCGATCGCGCGGACGGCCTCCTCCGGCCGGGCTGTCCACTTCGGATCGACGGCGCTCCGCCCGGGCAGCGGTGCGGTGAGGAGCCACTGCCCCTCCTCGTCCTCGCCCGCCTCCAGGATCCGGGGCGCGTCGATCCGCCCCTCCAGCCAGCGCAGACGCGCGATCTCGCGACGGAGGTCGACGCCCGTGGACCGGGGATTCCACTTCAGGTACCCGGCGTCCACGCGGAAGGTCAGCCCATCGAGCTCGTTGCGCCAGACGAGCGCCGGATCGGTGCCGCCGTTCAGGCGCCTCGCCGGCGACGGGATCCGGACGCCCTCGAGCGAGGACTGCCGTGCGAGGTCCGGACCGCTCATGCCCTCAGGGTAGGCGCTTCGATCCTGAGAGGATCCGCATGCCGCGGACCGCGCCACCCGCCTCCTCCGAGCAGAGCGCCTTTACCCTGACGGGCGTGCCGGAGCAGCCGCCCGGCGCGATCCGGTGACGAGGGAGCCCCCGTGACGCAGAGCGACGACGACCGCGGGCCGGCGCAGCCCGACTTCTCGAAGGAGCAGGAGGGCTACCGTCCCGGCCTCAAGCCCCGGCAGCTGCAGATGATCGCCATCGGCGGCGCGATCGGCACCGGCCTCTTCCTCGGCGCCGGCGGCCGACTCGCCACCGCCGGTCCCTCGCTCGTCGTCGTGTACGCGGTCTGCGGCGTCTTCGCCTACCTGATCCTCCGCGCGCTCGGCGAGCTGGTCCTGCACCGGCCGAGCTCGGGCTCCTTCATCTCCTACGCCCGCGAGTTCCTGGGCGAGAAGGCCGCCTTCGTCGCCGGATGGATGTACTTCCTGAACTGGGCGATGACCGCGATCGCCGACGTCACCGCGGTGGCCCTGTACGTGAAGTACTGGTCGCTCTTCTCCTCCGTGCCCCAGTGGCTCCTCGCGCTCATCGCCCTGGTCGTCGTGCTCTCGCTGAACCTCGTCTCGGTCAAGGTCTTCGGGGAGCTGGAGTTCTGGTTCGCGCTCATCAAGGTCACGGCGCTGGTGGTCTTCCTGGTGATCGGCGTCGTCGTGCTCGCCGCGGGCTGGCCGCTGCAGTCCGGCGGCGTCGCCGTGGACCCCGGGATCAGCCTCTGGAACGACAACGGCGGCATCCTGCCCGGCGGCCTGGTCGCCAGCGTCCTGGTCGTCCAGGGCGTGGTGTTCGCCTACTCCGGAGTCGAGCTTGTCGGCACGGCGGCGGGCGAGACCGCGGAGCCGGCGAAGGTCATCCCGCGCGCCATCAACTCGGTCATCCTGCGCATCGCCGTCTTCTACGTCGGCTCGGTGCTGCTGCTGACGCTGCTGCTGCCCTACACGGCCTACTCGAAGGGCGAGAGCCCGTTCGTCACGTTCTTCAGCTCGCTGGGCGACGGCTCCTCGGGCGAGATCGCCGGATCGATCATGAACTTCGTCGTGCTGACGGCCGCGCTCTCCAGCATCAACGCCGGGCTCTACTCGACCGGCCGCATCCTCCGCTCCATGGCGCTCAACGGCTCCGCCCCCGCCTTCACCGGCCGGATGAACAAGCAGGGCGTCCCCTACGGCGGCATCCTGCTCACGGCGAGCATCACCCTGATCGGGATCGTGCTGAACCTCTTCGTGCCGTCCGAGGCCTTCGAGATCGTCCTCAACGTCTCGGCGCTGGGCATCGTCACGGGCTGGGGCATGATCGTCCTCTGCCAGATGCAGCTGCAGCGCTGGGCGGCCCAGGGGCGCCTGGAGCGCCCGTCCTTCCGGATGCCCGGCGCCCCGGTGACCTCGTGGCTCACCCTGGCGTTCCTGGTGATCGTGGTGGTCCTCATCGCCGTCGACTTCCCGACCGGCACCTGGACCGTGGGGATCGTCGCGGTGGTCGGCGTGCCCGCCCTGATCGTGGGCTGGCACGTCGCGAAGCCGCGCATCCTGGCGATCGCGTCCGCCCGTGACGGCTTCACCGGCGCCCACCCCGTGATCGCCGCCCGTCCGGCCTCCGAGGCCAAGCGCGACGGGAACGAGCGGCGCCGCGAGTAGGGCGGGTCAGCGCCGGCGGAGGTAGCGCAGGAGCAGCGTGTCGCCGGCGCTGAGCACGTGCGCCAGGTGCTGCGGGCGCGGTCCGGGGACGTCGCCGCGGGCGAGCCTCCCGGAGTCCCCCGCCTCGAGCGTCGGAGCGACGGTCAGGCAGAGCTCGTCAACGGCGTCCGCGGCGAGGAGGGTCCCGAGCAGCGACGGACCGCCCTCGCAGTGGATCCTGCCGAGCCCCCGCTCCGCGAGCTGCGCCCGCATCCGCGTCGCGTCGAGCTCTGCGTCGCCGCAGACGAGCACGTCGGCGACCTCGGCGAGCTCCGCGCGGCGGCGAGCCGGCGAGGAGCCGGTGGTCACGACGATCGGGCGCACCGGCGCCTCGGTGAAGATCCGCGAGGCGGGATCGAGGTCGAGCGACCCCGAGACGATCGCGAAGACGGGCTGCGGGGCGCGCCCGGTGCCGAGCCGCGCCCGCACGGTTTCGTCGCTCAGCACCATCGGACCGTAGCCCTCGGTCCGCACCGTGCCGGCCGCGACGAGCACGACGTCGGCGAGCCGGCGGAGCAGGTCGAACACGCGCAGGTCCGCCGCTCCCCCGAGATCGCCCGAGACGCCGTCGCGGGTGACCGCTCCGTCGACGCTCGCGACGAAGTTGACCCGGAGCCACTCCTCGCCCGCCCCGTCCGCGTAGAGGGCCAGCAGAGCCTCGTCGGACAGGTCCTGCCCGGCCGGCAACAGGCCGTCGATGCGGGCGCTCACGCCGCCGGCTCCACGTTGTGGCGGAGGAAGGCGGGCGCCCGCCAGCCCAGCACCGCCTCCGTCATCCGCACGGCGTCCACCGCCTGGCGCACGTCGTGCATGCGCACGATCCGCGCACCGTTCAGGATGCAGATCACCGCGGCGGCGAGGGAGCCCTCGAGGCGCTCCCCCTGCGGCCGGTCCAGCGCCTCGCCGATGAAGTCCTTGTTGGAGACCGCGGCGAGCACCGGGAAGCCGAGCGCTGCCACCTCGCCCAGCCGGCGGGTGAGCTCGAGCGTGTGCAGGGTGTTCTTGTTCAGGTCGTGACCCGGATCGACGATGATCCTCCCGGCAGGCACTCCACCCGAGAGCGCGCGATCGACGCGGCTCCGCAGATGGTCGACCACGGTCGCCACGACGTCGTCGTACTCGGGTCTCTCCGGCTCGCTGCGGGGGGCGCCCACGCTGTGGGTGATGACGAGCTGGGCGGAGGAGGAGGCGACGACCTCGAGCATCCGGGGGTCGTGCAGCCCGCTCGTGTCGTTGATGACGGAGGCGCCCGCGGCGATGCTCGCGCGCGCGACCTCGGCGCTCGTCGTGTCTACCGAGACGACCACGTCGCTCCGCTCCGCGATGCCCGCCACGACGGGGACGACCCGGTCGAGCTCCTCCTGGAGCGTGACAGCGGGGCCGCGGCCGAACGGCACTCCGCCGATGTCGACCCAGTCGGCGCCGAGCTCCGCGGCGCGCACGGCGGCCGCGATGGCGCTGTCCAGGGCGAAGGTGGAGCCCTTGTCGTAGAAGGAGTCGGGTGTGCGGTTCACGACCGCCATCACGGCCACCTGCCGCTCGAAGTCGAACTCTCGTCCGCCGATGTGCCGCGTGGTCATGGGCGCGTCCCTCCCGCTCGGAGCGCCGGGAGAAGGCCGGCGCCGCTCACCCTAGACGAGCGGAGTCGGCGGAGGCTGGAGCGGGCCGCCCTCGAGCAGCGCCTGGAAGAGGACGTGGTCCTGCCACTCCCCGGCGATCCGCAGGTAGCGCCGCGCGACGCCGATCCGCTCGAAGCCGTTGCGCTGCAGCACGGTCTGCGATCCGACGTTGTGGAGGAGCGTCCCGGCCTGCACGCGGTGCAGCCCCAGATCCTCCCGCGCGGTGCGCAGGACGGCTCCGACCGCGCGGGTCATCACGCCGCGGCCCTGCAGACCGCTGTCGAGCCAGTAGCCGAGATCGCCGCTGTCGAAGGCGCCGCGGACGATGTTCGCGAGAGTCAGCCGACCGACGATCACGCCGCCCGCGTCGAGGACGAGCGGGAGGACGCTGCCGGCCCGGTGCGCGGCGAGTGCGTCAGCGACGGCGTCGGTCTGGCCCCCCGCCTCGAAGAAGCGGGTCGAGCGCGTCGGCTCCCAGGGCGCGAGGTGCCGGCGGTTGCGCCGGTACGCGGCGGCGAGGGCAGGTCCGTCGTCCCGCGAGACGAGCCGCAGGAGGGTGCCCTGGTCGTCGACGGGGATCGGGGCGGGCATCCTGCGAGGGTAGCGCCGGAGCCGGGAACGACAGAACCCCCGGCCAGGGGCCGGGGGTTCTCGTGGTGGGCGATACTGGGATCGAACCAGTGACCTCTTCCGTGTCAGGGAAGCGCGCTACCGCTGCGCCAATCGCCCGTTGCTCCGTGCGGAGCGCCTCGTTCGGTGAACGATCGAGGTGGATACGGGATTCGAACCCGTGTATACGGCTTTGCAGGCCGCTGCCTCGCCTCTCGGCCAATCCACCGTGTACGGGATTCGGTGTCGGCGGCCCGAGGGCCGACCAGGTGGGAGGCACCCGAGGGTGCCGTCCCGATGACGCCGGTCCGAGGACCGGTGTTCGAGCGGATGACGAGATTCGAACTCGCGACCCTCACCTTGGCAAGGTGATGCGCTACCGCTGCGCCACATCCGCATGTAGGTCGTACTGGTGTTGCCGTTTTGCGTGTCGTGCTCTCTTGCTGTCTGTCCGGCGCTTTCGCTGCCCGGCTCGACCTAGAAGAATGTATACGACAGCGGCGCCGGAATCCAAATCGAGCGGACGCCGATCCCGCCGCTCGGAGTCCGATCCGCGTCTTTCCGCGCGAAACCGGCTCGTCGCCGTCCGTTCACCCGGGCGTGGCGGGCGTCGGCGGTGCATCCGGGCCCCGCGGATCCGCTACGATCGTCTCTCGGGTCGTCCAGCACGTCCCCCTGGGCGATTGGCGCAGTTGGTAGCGCGCTTCCTTCACACGGAAGAGGTCATCGGTTCGAGTCCGGTATCGCCCACCCTCACCCCCGGTCCGTGCTCACGCACTCGGCCGGGGGTTCTCTCGTCCCGCCGCGGTCGTCCTCCGGCCTCGCAGCGCCCAGTCGAAGGAGCCGACCCGCGATGATGGGCCGCTCGCACGCCGTCTCCGGTGCGCTCGCCTGGGCCGTCGCCGCCTCCGTGCCCGCCGTCGCCGGGCCCCTCGGCCTCGCGGGTCTCCCGCTCGACCTCCGACTGGTCGGCCTCGGAGTCGCCGCCGGCTGGGCCCTGGTGCCCGACGCGGACCACGCGAGCGCGACCGTCTCCCGTTCGGCGCCGGCCGCCTCCCTGCTCACCGCGACCGCGGGCCGGATCAGCGGAGGGCACCGGCACGGGATGCACTCGCTGCTCGCGGTCGCCGTCGTCTGGTACCTGGTGCCGGTGCTCACGGCGCTGCGCTTCCCGGTGCCGGTCGTCGGTCCCGTCGCCGTGGCCGCCGTGCTCACGCTGCCCGCCCTCGCCTTCGCCGCGAAGGCCGTCCGGGCCGCCCCCTCCTGGCGCATCGCCTGGGCCGGGGCGACGGTCGTCACGGTCCTGCTCGTCGCGCTCGCCGACGGCACCTGGGCGTGGCTCCGGGTCGCCGCGACGCTGGGCTACCTCGTGCACGTGGCCGGCGACGCCCTCACGACCGGCGGGATCAACTGGCTGTGGCCGCTGCGCGTGCGCCTGCCGCGGCGCCTGCGCCGGACACCGCTGCGCCACGTCTGGACCACCGGAGGCTACGCCGCGCTGCCCGTCCTGGGCTCCTCCGGGTCCTGGCGCGAGACGGTCCTCTACTGGCTCATGTCCGCGGCGACGATCGTGCTCACCGCCTCGATGATCACGGCCGAGCTGCGGTAGCCCGGGGCGCCCTCCTCAGAAGACCTTCCCCGGGTTCATGATCCCCAGCGGGTCGAACACGGCCTTGATCCCGCGCTGGAGCGCCAGCGAGTCCTCGCCCAGCTCCTCCGCCAGCCAGCGCTGCTTGAGCAGTCCCACGCCGTGCTCGCCCGTGAGCGTGCCGCCGAGGGCCAGGGCCGTGCGGAAGAGCTCCGCGGCGGCGTCCCAGACGTCCTCCCCCACGGGTCCGTCCCCCGCGGGCAGCACGAAGTTCGGGTGGAGGTTCCCGTCCCCCGCGTGGGCGACGGTGGGGATGCTGAGCCCCGTCCGCTCCTCGATGCCGCGGATCGCCGCGAACATCGCCGGCAGCGCGGAGCGGGGCACGCAGACGTCCTCGATCAGCACGCGGCCCTCCGCCTCGAGCGCCGGGTGGAAGGCCCGGCGGACGGCCAGCAGAGCCTCACCCTCGGCCGGGTCCTCGGTCGCCTCGGCGGCGCCCCCGGAGGCGGTCACGATCTCGAGGACGCGCTGCGACTCCTCCGCCGCTCCTCCGCCGTCCGTCTGGACGAGGAGGTAGGCGGCACCGCGGTCCAGCATCGCTCCGGTGTAGCGCGAGATCGCGGCGAGCGCCGCCTCGTCCATCAGCTCCATCACCGCGGGACGGAGCCGCGCGGCGGTGATCGCGGCGGAGGCGGCGGCCGCGGCGACGACGCTCGGGAAGTACGCGCCGACCGTGACCACGCGCCCGGTCGGGATCGGGCGGAGCTTCACGGTGGCCTCCACGATGACGCCCAGCGTCCCCTCGGAGCCGGTCAGGAGCGCGGTGAGGTCGTACCCGGTGACTCCCTTCACGCTGCGGCGGCCGGTGCGGAGCAGTCGCCCGTCGGGGAGGACGACCGTCAACCCGAGCACCGCCTCCCGGGTCACGCCGTACTTGGCGCACAGCAGCCCCCCGGCGTTCGTCGAGATGTTGCCGCCGATGCTCGAGATCGCGCGGCTCGCGGGGTCGGGCGAGAACACGAGGCCGTGCGGAGCGACAGCGTCCGACAGCGCCTGATTGATGACCCCGGGCTCGACGACCGCGAGCTCGTCCTCGAGCGACACCTCGAGGATGCGGTCCATCGCGGCGGTCGAGAGGACGAGCGCTCCCTCGCTCGCCACTCCCCCGGCAGCGAGGCCCGTTCCCGCTCCGCGCGGCACGACCGGGAGCCGGTGCTCCGTCGCTATGCGCAGCGCCGCCTGCACGTCCTCGACCGAGCGGGCAGCGACGAGCGCGAGCGCGCGACCCGGTGCGGAGAAGCCCGACTTGTCGGTGTGCACGGCCTCGAACCCGGGGCCCTCGGTCAGGACCGCGTCTCCGAGCGCGTCGCGCAGCTGTCGGAGGATCTCGTGGTCGTGCATGGTTCACTCCGTGCGGTCGCGGGCGGGTCCTGCCGATCCTTCCACGGGCGCGGGGCAGGATGGCGGGATGACCGGAGAGACGCGATGGCCGCGGTGACGAGCGCGGGGATCCTGCTGCACCGCGAGGGCCCCTCCGGCACCGAGGTGTTCCTCGGGCGGATGGGCGGCCCCTTCTGGACCCGGCGCCCCCGCGCGTGGACGATCCCGAAGGGCGTGCACACGGGCGACGAGACGCCGTTGGACGCCGCGCGCCGCGAGTTCGAGGAGGAGACCGGCGCTCCTCCGCCCGTCGGGGAGCTGACCCTCCTCGGCGCGTTCCGGCAGAGCGCGGCCAAGACCGTCACGGTCTTCGCCGGGCGCGGACACGCGGACACCGCCTTCGTCGCGAGCAACACCTTCGAGCTGGAGTGGCCGCGGGGCTCCGGCGTGCTGCGCAGCTTCCCCGAGCTGGAGGACGCCCGGTGGCACCCGCTCGACGAGGCCCGCTCGCTGGTGGTGGCCGGGCAGGTCGCCGCCCTCGACGCGCTGGCCGAACTGCTGGCGGATCCGGACGGCGGGGACCGGGCCGGCACCGCCCCCTAGTCCGCGGTCGCGTAGACCCGCAGGCCCAGCGGCACGATCCGCACCACGGCCTCGTCGAATCCGTCGCGGGAGCCGTCGAAGCGCTCGGTCTCGCCGTCGTGCGCCCACTCGGGGTCGTCCCCCGCGGGTCGGCGCGCGCCGACGGTGATCTCCGGCGTCGAGAACGACTCCACCACCGGTGCCCGCCAGCCGGGCACACGGCCGACCACCGGGGTCGCCGTACGGCCGAGCAGGAGCGAGAACGCTCCCCGGGTGCGAGGAGTCCGTCCTGAGTGCAGGATGCGCACGTCGAGGTGGCCGTCGTCGAGCCGACGCCGGGCGAGCGGGGCGGCCGTGCGCGGGTGCTCCTGGTTCACCCCGACGAAGTACGACCAGACGAGCTGCGTGCGCCCGTCGCGCCGGAGCTCGAACGGATCGGTGCGCCGCACGACCGAGAGGGCCGCGATCACGGCGGCGAGCGGCTTCCCGATCCGCTTCTCGCGCTTCTCGCGGGCCGCGACGAACTCCGGGTAGACGCCGATCGAGACCGTGTTGAGCACCGTGACCGGGTCTCCCCCGTCCGCGACGACCTCGGCCACGTCGACGTCGCGGCGCTCGCCGATCGTCGCCGCGTCGAGCGCGTCCTGGACGGTGAGCAGCCCCAGCGCCTTCGCGAAGTGGTTCATGGTCCCGCCCGGCAGCACGAGCAGCGTCATCCCCTCGGCGCGGGCGAGAGCGGCACCGACCGACATGGTCCCGTCCCCGCCGTAGATCCCGAGCACCCGGGGCGGAGAGTCCCCCGAGCGCGCCTCGCGCACCACGTCGGCGAGGTCCTCCCCCTCGGTCAGCCGGTGCACGCGCGCCTTCGGGAACCGGGCTCGGACCAGCGGCTCGGGATCGGGGCGGTGCGAGTCCCGGCCCGCGCCGGGGTTGAGGACCACGAGGAGGGCGGCGCCGTCCCCCAGCGGGCTGCGGTCGACGGGGGGCCGGGTCGCGCGCTCCGAGACGGGCACGTGGCGCGGCTCGGCCGGCAGGACGGCTCGGCCGACGACCGCGACCGCCGCGCCGAGCGCCGCGCCGCCGAGGACGTCCGAGAGCCAGTGGACGCCGACGTGCAGGCGGGAGAAGGCCACGGCGGCGGCGAGCGGGGCGACCGCCGCCCCCACTCGGGGCGACTCGAGCGCGACCCCGGCGGCGAAGGCAGCGGCGCTCGCCGCGTGCCCCGAGGGGAAGGACGCCGACGTCGGCACCGTCGCCAGGCGCCGGCCGACCGGGACGTCGACGAGGAGCGGCCGGTCGCCGCCGAACACGCGCTTGCCGACCAGGTTCGCGAGCGCGCTGGCCGCGGCGAGCGAGGCGGTCCCCCGCAGAGCCTCGAAGGGACGGCCCGCCAGGAGCAGCAGGACGCCGACGCCGGCCCAGAGGACTCCGTGGTCCGCGGCCCGGGAGAGCCCCACGAGCGCCCCGTCGACGACGGGCGACGGGCGACGGGCGTTCAGCCGCCGGGCCGCACGAGCGTCCGCCCGGCGCACGACGCGCGGGACGGTGACGAGTCGGCGGAGCAGGACAGACGGGGGTCGGGTTCCGCGGAGGGCCATGCGCTCAGCGTAGGAGGAGGCGCCTCCGCGGTCCCTGGACCGGTCGACGGCGCGCTACACCTCGCCGAAGCCCGACTCGACCAGATCGCCGAGCCGGCCGACCGCCTCGTGGGCCTGCGGCCCCGACGCCGAGAGGACGACCTCGTCCCCGCGGTCGAGCCCCAGCGACATCACGCCGAGCAGGCTCGTGGCGTCCTTGCCGTTCGCGTCGATCCGGGCGTCGAAGGTGGCGGCGAGCGTGACGAAGTCGGCCGCGGGACGGGCGTGCAGGCCGTTCGGGTTGATGAGGCGGACGCGGCGCTGCACGCGCTCGTCACCGGGCGAGGCCTCCTCGGCGGGAGCAGCGAGCGTCTCGACCCGGGCCGACTCCGCGGCGGCGAGCACCTCGTCCAGCGACGCCCCCGTGCCCGCGGCGACGGCGGCCGCGACCGCCCCCTCCACCAGCGGGGCGTCGGCGATCCGGACCCGGGCGCGCGCGTCGTCGTCGAGGAACTCGACCGCGGTCTCCGCCGTCATGATCGCCGAGCCGAGGTCGCAGAGGACGACGACCCCCTCGCCGGAGTCCGCTTCCGCCAGGGCCGCCGTGATGCGGTCGAAGCTGGTGCCGATGCCGCCGTCGTCCGTCCCGCCCGCGGCGACCAGCGCGACCGAGGCCGCCATCTGCTCCGCGAGCTCGACCAGCCCCTCCGCCAGCTGCGCGCTGTGCGAGACCAGGACCAGCCCGACGCTCACGCCGCCGCCTCGGCTGCTGCGCGGAGCAGGAGAACGGTCGACACGCTGCCGGGATCTCGGTGCCCGATGGCGCGCTCGCCGAGGTAGCTGGCGCGTCCCTTGCGGGCGACCAGCGGGTCCGTCGACTCCGCTCCCTTCTGCGCCGCCTCCGCCGCCGCGGCGAGGACGTCGGCCGGAGCCGCTCCCTCCTCGGCGGCGGCCGCGGCCGCGTCGACCGCCGGCGTCCACGCGTCCACCATCGTCTTGTCGCCCACCTCGGCCTTGCCGCGGAGCACGATGCCGTCCCTCGCCGCGGCCAGGAGAGCTGCGACGTCAGCGCCCTCGAGCGCGTCCTCGCCCGCGACCGCGGCGGAGGCCTTCAGGAACGCCGTGCCGAACAGCGGGCCCGAGGCGCCGCCGACGGTGGAGATGAGCGTCGTCGCGACCAGCTTGAGCACGTCCGCCGGGAGCCCCTGCTCCGGCGCCCCGTCCAGCTTCGCGACCACGGCCTGGAAGCCGCGGTCCATGTTCTCGCCGTGGTCCCCGTCGCCGATCGCCCGGTCGAGCGTGATCAGCTCGACCCGGTGCTCCGCGATCGACTCGGCGGCGCGGCGGATCCACGCCGTCGCCCACGCCGCGTCGAGCCCGGCTCCCTGTGCGTCCTGCATGGTCGTCTCCTCCTCGTGGGCCGCTCCTGCGGCTGTCGTTCCGGTCATGGTGTGCGCGCGGGCGCTCAGCGTCCCCACCGCAGCGCCGCGGTCTGCACCGGGGAGTCCCACAGCTCGGTCAGGGCGTCGTCGAGCTTGAGGACGGTGAGCGAGAAGCCCTGCATCTCGAGCGACGTCGTGTAGTTGCCGACGAGGCTGCGTGCGACGGTGATCCCCTTCTCGGCCAGCGCCTCGGCTGCGCGGCGGTAGGCGAGGTACAGCTCGATCTGCGGCGTGCCGCCCATGCCGTTCACCAGGAGCAGCACCTCGTCCCCGGAGGAGAACGGCAGGTCCTCCAGGATCGGGCCGAGGATCCGGTCGACGATGCGGTCGGCCGGCTCCAGCGCGATCTTCTCCCGGCCGGGCTCGCCGTGGATGCCGATGCCGATCTCGATCTCGTCCTCGCCCAGCTCGAAGCTCGGCTCGCCCGCGTGCGGGACGATGCACGGCGTGAGGGCGACGCCCATCGAGCGCACGTTGGCGATCACCGTCTCGGCGATCGTCGCGACCTCGTCGAGGGAGTCGCCCCGCTCGGCCGCCGCGCCCGCGATCCGCTCGACCAGCACGGTGCCGGCCACGCCGCGGCGGCCCGCGGTGTAGAGCGAGTCCTTCACCGCGACGTCGTCATCGACGATCACGCTGCGCACCTCGATCCCCTCGGCGCCGGCGAGGTCGGCCGCGGTCTCGAAGTTCAGGACGTCGCCCGTGTAGTTCTTCACGATGTGCAGCACACCCGCGCCGCCGTCGACGGCCTGCGTGGCCGCGACGATCGGGTCGGGCGTGGGCGAGGTGAAGACGGGACCGGGGACGGCGGCGTCCAGCATCCCGAATCCGACGAAGCCCGCGTGCAGCGGCTCGTGCCCGCTGCCGCCTCCGCTGACGATGCCCACCTTGCCCGAGCGGGGCGCGTCGGCCCGCACCACGAACAGGGGATCCGACACCACCCGGACCAGGTCGGCGTGCGCCAGGCCGAAGCCGGCCACCGACTCCGTGACGACGTTCTTCGGGTCGTTGATGAGCTTCTTCATCGAGGTCTCCTCCAGGATCGGGCCACCACTCGGGCGTCCCGTGACCTGCGGGCGATCCGGCGCGTGGTGGATCGCCGCCCGCACCGTCGCGGACAGCAGCCCCACGTTACGCCCTGCGCTCGCGCCTACGGCAGCGGGACGACGGCGCGCTGCGTCTCGCGGACCCACTCCTCGAGCTTGGCCGTGGCGGCCCCGGAGTCGACGGCCTCCGCCGCGCGGTCCATCGACGTCCGCAGGCGCTCCAGGACGGGCGTGCGCACCAGGTCCGGGTCGCGCGCCAGGTCGAACGCCGCGAGGCCCGCGGCCGCGTTCAGAAGGACGATGTCGCGGACGGGGCCGCCGTCTCCCGCGAGCACCGAGCGCACCACGCTCGCGTTGTAGGCGGCGTCGCGGCCGCGCAGCTCGTCGATCCGGGCGCGGGGCAGGCCCAGGTCGCGCGGATCGAGGTCGTGCTCGACCACGGAGCCGCGCGACACCTCCCAGATGTGGCTGTGACCCGTGGTCGTGAGCTCGTCGAGGCCGTCGTCCCCGCGGAACACCAGAGCCGTCGCCCCGCGCGTCCGGAACACGCCGACGACCAGCGGCACCCGGTCGAGGTGCGCCACCCCGACCGCAGAGGCCTCGGGACGGGCCGGATTGCAGAGCGGGCCGAGGAAGTTGAACACCGTCGGCACGCCCAGCTCGGCGCGCACCGGACCGGCGTGCCGGAAGCCGGGGTGGAAGAGGGACGCGAAGACGAAGGCGATCCCCGTCCGCCGGAACACCTCGGCCACCCGCTCGGGGGAGAGGGAGAGGTCGACCCCGAGTGCCGCGAGCACGTCGGAGGAGCCGGAGGAGGAGGACGCGGCCTTGTTCCCGTGCTTCACGACGGGCGTGCCGGCGGCGGCCGCGATGATCGACGCGGTGGAGGAGATGTTGACGGTCCCGAAGCGGTCCCCGCCCGTCCCGACGATGTCCAGGGCCATCGGGTCCACGTCCAGCGGCACCGCGTGGTCGAGGATCGCGTCGCGGAAGCCGACGATCTCGTCGACGGTCTCGCCCTTCGCCCGGAGGGCCACCAGCAGTCCGGCGAGCTGCGCCGGAGTCGCCGCGCCCTCCATCACCTGCTCCATGGCCCACGTCGCCTCGGAGACGCTCAGATCGGAGGACTCGAGGAGTGCGCTGAGAACGTGCGGCCAGGACAGGGTTTCCGACATGGCTCCCAGATTATGCGACGAGGATCGCCTCCCGGCTAGTGCGACTTCCCTCCCCTGCCATCGGCCATAATGGTCTGTGTGACGAGCACCTCTCTCTCCCCCACGGCCACCGCGCCCGTAGTGAACCGACCCAACCCGGTCGCGGTCGGAACGATCGTCTGGCTGGGCAGCGAGGTCATGTTCTTCGCGGGCCTCTTCGCGATCTACTTCACCCTGCGCAGCACCTCGCCCGAGCTCTGGGGCGCCGAGACCCAGATCCTCAACGTCCCCTACGCGGGCGTGAACACGGTGATCCTCGTGGCCTCGTCGTTCAGCTGCCAGTTCGGCGTGTTCGCCGCCGAGCGCCTGCAGCCGCGTGCGACGGGCCTCAGCCCGTTCAAGTGGGGCATGGTCGAGTGGTTCTTCCTCACCTACGCCCTGGGCGCGATCTTCGTCTCCGGCCAGGTGCTCGAGTACGCGACCCTCGTCTCCGAGGGCGTCACGCTCTCCAGCAACGCCTACGGCTCCGCCTTCTACCTGACGACCGGCTTCCACGCCCTGCACGTCACCGGCGGCCTCATCGCGTTCCTCCTCGTCATCGGCCGTGGCTTCGCGGTCAAGAACTTCGGCCACAAGGAGGCGACGAGCGCCATCGTCGTCTCGTACTACTGGCACTTCGTCGACGTCGTCTGGGTCGGCCTGTTCGCCGTCATCTACTTCCTCAAGTGACGCGCCCGCCGATGCCCCACTCCACTCCCGACCCCCGCAGGAAGGACGCCTCGATGGCCTCCCCGAAGACGAAGAGCCGAGCCAAGAAGGGTCGCCGCCACCCGCTCGCCACCCTGGCCCTGATCGCCATCGGCCTCGGGCTCACCGGCGGGACCTACGCCGCGGTCGGCGTCGCGACGTCCGCCTCGGCGGAGACGTCGTCCACCAGCCAGCAGACGATCGACGAGGGCTCGAAGCTCTTCGCCGCGAACTGCGCCACCTGCCACGGCCTCGACGCCGCGGGCACCGACAACGCTCCCTCCCTCATCGGAGTGGGCGCGGCGTCGGTCGACTTCCAGGTCGGCACCGGACGCATGCCGATGCAGATGCACGGCCCCCAGGCGCTCGAGAAGCCGGTGCAGTTCACCGACGAGCAGGTAGGCGAGCTCGCCGCCTATGTCGCGTCGCTGGCCCCCGGCCCCGCGATCCCCGAGGGCGAGGTCCTCGACGGACAGGGCGACGCGGCGAACGGCGCCGAGCTGTTCCGCATCAACTGCGCGATGTGCCACAACGTCGCCGGAGCCGGCGGCGCGCTCACGGAGGGCAAGTTCGCTCCCCCGCTGGGCGGCGTGACCGAGGCGCACATCTACGAGGCGATGGTCACCGGCCCGCAGAACATGCCGGTCTTCAACGACCTGAACATCTCGCCCGAGGACAAGCGCGACATCATCTCGTACCTCAAGTACATCGAGGCCAACCCGTCCCCGGGCGGATTCGCGCTCGGCTCCCTCGGGCCGGTCGCAGAGGGCCTGTTCCTCTGGATCTTCGGCCTCGGCGCGATCGTGGCCCTGACGGTGTGGATCACCGCCCGATCCAACTAGACGACTGCAGCGCCCTGACGGGCGCGACTGACCCACGGCACCGACTGGTGCCGACACGGCGTGAAAAGGAGAACCATGGCAGAGCACGATGAGGGTGGCACGGACCTCGCCACCTCGTCGGCCACCGGGCACGGAACGGCTCCGGCCGGCACCGCGGTCGTGACGCGGGACCGCGTCCAGGACCCGGGCCTCCCGCCGCACCGCCCCCGGATGACCGACCTCGACCCCAAGGTCGAGAAGCGTGCCGAGCGCACGGTGTACACGCTCTTCTACCTCTCCTTCGCGGGCTCGATCTTCGCGGTAGCCGCCTACATGGCGTTCCCGATCACCGAGGACGTCGCGTCGGTCCGGCTGAACACGCTGTTCATCGGCCTGGGCATGTCCCTCGCGCTCCTGGGCATCGGCATCGCCGCCGTCCATTGGGGCAAGCAGCTGATGTCGGACCACGAGGGCATCGACATCCGCCACCCCGTCCGCAGCGCGGAGCCCACCCGCGCCCGTGCGCTCGAGATCTTCGACCAGTCCGACAAGGAGTCCGGCTTCGGCCGCCGCTCCCTCGTCCGGAACAGCCTGATCGCCTCCCTCGTCGTGTTCCCCCTGCCCGCCGTGATCCTGTTCCGGGGCCTCGGCCCGCAGGACCAGAACCCCGTCGCCCTCCTCAAGACCACCCTGTGGGAAGAGGGCACGAGGCTCACCCTGGACCCGTCGGGAGCGCCGATCCTCGCATCGGACGTCACCCTCGGATCCGCCTTCCACGTCATCCCCGAGGGCCTCAACGACGCCGAGGGCAAGCTGGAGGAGAAGGCCAAGGCCGCCGTCCTCCTGATGCGCCTGAAGCCGGAGGACCTCATCGTCAGTGAGGGTCGCGAGACCTGGAACTACGACGGAATCGTCGCCTACTCCAAGATCTGCACGCACGTCGGCTGCCCCGTGGCGCTGTACGAGCAGCAGACCCACCACCTGCTGTGCCCGTGCCACCAGTCGCAATTCGACATCACGCGCGAGGCCGCCGTCATCTTCGGCCCGGCGAAGCGTCCGCTTCCGCAGCTCCCCATCACCGTCGACGCCGAGGGTTACCTGGTCGCCAGAAGCGACTTCACGGAGCCCGTCGGACCGTCCTTCTGGGAGCGATGACTCACATGTCCACCACCACCCCCTCACGCCCCTCCAGCTCCCCCGCGGAGCCCGAGGACGGCGTCATCCTCGGATCCGGCAAGTTCCAGAAGGGGTACGTCGGAGCGGCGTCGAACTACATCGACGAGCGCACGAGCATCTCCGCGGTCGTCAAGGAGTTCGGTCGCAAGATCTTCCCCGACCACTGGTCCTTCCTCCTCGGCGAGGTCGCGCTCTACAGCTTCGTCATCATCCTGCTGTCGGGCACGTTCCTCACCTTCTTCTTCCAGGCCTCGATGGTCGAGACGCACTACGAGGGCAGCTACCTGCCCCTCAAGGGCATCGAGATGTCGGCGGCGATGTCGTCCTCGCTCGACATCTCCTTCGACATCCGCGGCGGCCTGCTGATGCGGCAGATCCACCACTGGGCGGCGCTGTTGTTCGTGGCCTCGATCGGCCTGCACATGCTGCGCATCTTCTTCACCGGTGCGTTCCGCAAGCCCCGCGAGCTCAACTGGGTCATCGGCTTCGTCCTCTTCATCCTCGCGATGGCCGAGGGCTTCACCGGCTACTCGCTCCCCGACGACCTGCTCTCGGGCAACGGCCTCCGCATCATCGACGGCATGGTCAAGGGCATCCCGATCGTCGGCACCTGGATCTCGTTCCTGCTCTTCGGCGGCGAGTTCCCGGGCACCGACATCGTCGGCCGCCTCTACACGCTGCACATCCTGCTGCTGCCGGCGCTGGTGCTCGCGTTCATCGCCCTGCACCTCGTGTTCGTGGTCGTCCACAAGCACACCCAGTTCCCCGGTGCGGGCAAGACCGAGCAGAACGTCGTCGGCTACCCGGTGCTGCCGGTCTACGCCGCGAAGGCCGGTGGATTCTTCTTCATCGTCTTCGGCGTCGTCGTCCTCATCGCCTCGCTGTTCACGATCAACCCGATCTGGAACTACGGCCCGTACGACCCCTCGCCCGTCTCCGCGGGAACCCAGCCCGACTGGTACATCGGCTTCGCCGACGGCGCCCTGCGCCTCGTCCCGCCGGGACTCGAGTGGGCCATCCCGGGCATCGGAACCCTGTCGTTCAACATCCTGATCCCGCTCGTCGGTCTCGGACTGTTCATCGCCGTGGTCATGCTCTACCCGTTCCTCGAGGCGTGGATCACCGGTGACAAGCGCGAGCACCACCTGCTCGACCGCCCGCGCAACGCCGCGACCCGCACCGCGATCGGCGCCGCCGGAGTCAGCTTCTACGCCGTCCTCTGGGCCGCCGCCTCGTCCGACCTCATCGCGACGCACTTCCACCTCACGATGGAGGGCGTGATCCACAGCCTGCAGTTCCTGCTCATCGCGGGTCCGTTCATCGCGTACTTCATCACCAAGCGCATCTGCCTGGCGCTGCAGAAGAAGGACCGCGAGATCGCGCTGCACGGCTTCGAGTCGGGCCGCATCGTCCGCCTCCCCGGCGGCGAGTTCATCGAGGTGCACCAGCAGCTCGACGAGTACGAGCGCTGGAAGCTCGTCGGTCAGGACGAGTACGAGCCCCTGATGATCCGTCCGGACTCGCGTGGCCGCATCACCGCCCCGCAGCGCGTCCGCGCCGGCCTCTCCCGCTGGTTCTTCGAGGACCGGATCACCCCCGTCACCCAGAAGGAGCTCGAGAGCTCGCACAGCGAGCACTGATCCTCCCCCGAAGGGCCCGGACGTTCGTTCGTCCGGGCCCTTCGTCGTTCCCGCAGCGGGGCGGCGCCTGTCCTCCGGCGCGGTGGAGGTCGTCGGTGCACCGAGAGCCGGTGAGACCGGATCACAGCGCCTCGACGGCGACAAGCCGGCAGGAACGTGGGGCGATACTCCGGACCTCGAGACCTCCGCTCCTTGAATCACGAGACGCCGTCTCACCGCCGAGCTGGAGACGTCCGCCGCCATCCGATCATGGAGTGAGCCAGCCCCTCTGCGTGCTCGCAGTGTGGTCGTCCGGTGAGGTCCCCGGTCCCCGTACACGTCGAGACGCTCCGGATCGGTTCGAGGGTACCCATTCCCAGCAGGACTATCAGGACTGCCCTCCCCCCCACTCACGGTCGAACCCTCTGTGATCGGCGACGGCGACGCTCGCCGGTGAGACCGAGGATGCGACCTCCGGACATCGACGACCGTCGCTGCAGCGGCGTCTCAGGCTCCCTGGCGTCGCGCCGACCGGCACACAACCCGCTAGCCGTATCGAGGAGCTCCGAGAGCCGCAGGGGCGCGCGCGGTTCCGCCGGGGTGCGGGCTCCGCTGGGTTCGGAACGGTGTGCAGACGTCCGCAGGGCGGCGCAGGCGCCAGAACAGGCGCAGCAGGCCCACTACAGCCGCAGGCGCAGCAGTATCCGCGATCCGTAGCGCGCCACCGCCGTCGGCACACCCATAGGCGCACAGGAGAGCCGCCACAGGCGTAGCCCGCTCACCCCTGACCAGAGCAGGAGCCGTCGCAGCGCAGCCCCGTAGGGGTGATGACGCGGGCCGACGCTCCTGCTCGGCGCCGCCCGCTGCACTGCCCTGCGAGCTTCCGCGTCGCGGGCCGTCGGGAGGTGCCCAGACGAGTTCCTCCGCGCAGGACGCCTCGGTGTCCCGCCAGCAGGACACCGCGAGAGATCCAGCTCACCTCCTCATCCCTCACTGAGCGATCCCGGCCCTCACCGGGAGGCCCCGGCCCTCACCGGGAGGCCCCGGTCCTCACCGGGAGGTCCCGGCTCTCACCGGGAGGCTTGATCCGCCACCGATCGGCGAGTGACGCCCCTGCACGCAGCCGAACGGCCGAGCCGATCGGGTCCCAACCACGCGCGCTTCCTCCTGACTACACGAAAGGGCCGGGTGCACGGAGCCGAAGCCCTCGTGCACCCGGCCCTCGGCCGTGCGATGCGCCCTAGCGGGCGAAGTACCCGCGGTAGTACTCGTACACCCAGCCGGCGATGGCGACCAGGAAGAGCCCGACGGCGATGTAGGTGATCCAGAACCCCACGGCAAGGCCGAGGAATCCGAGGGCCGCGGAACCGCCCAGGATCAGGGGCCACCAGCTCCACGGGCTGAAGAAGCCCAGCTCGGGGTCTCCGTCATCGATATCCGCATCGAGGCGGTCCTCGGGGAGCTCGGCACCCTGCGCCTTGTGGACGCGGCCGACGTAGAACGCGATGAACGCGCCCAGCACGGCCGAGAGGCCGATGCCGACGGTGCCGACCCACTCCACCTGGCCCGTGTCGAGCAGCGACCACACGATGTACGTGATGTCGGCGAGGAGGAAGAAGCCCGCGAGGAGCCAGAAAAGATTGACGTTGGCGCGCATGGCCCTACTTCACCGTGCCTTCGGACTTGTCGTACGTGGGGGCGTCCGGAGCATCCTTCGCCGGACCGATTCCGACGGGGATGCCGGCCTCGGGATGGTTGAGGTCGAACGCCGGGGCCTCGCTGCGGATCCGCGGGATCGAGGTGAAGTTGTGGCGGGGCGGCGGGCACGAGGTGGCCCACTCGAGCGACCGGGAGAAGCCCCACGGGTCGTTCACCGTCACCTTGGGCGCCTTGCGGGCCGTGATGTACACGTTCAGGAAGAACGGGATCAGCGACACCGCGAGGATCATCGCTCCGACCGTCGACACCTGGTTCATCCAGGTGAAGCCGTCCTCGGGGAGGTAGCTGGCGTAGCGGCGCGGCATGCCGACGACGCCCAGCCAGTGCTGGATGAGGAAGGTGGTGTGGAAGCCGATGAACAGCAGCCAGAAGTGCCATTTGCCCAGCGTCTCGTTCAGCATCTTGCCGGTCCACTTCGGCCACCAGAAGTAGAAGCCCGAGAACATCGCGAAGACGACGGTTCCGAACACGACGTAGTGGAAGTGCGCCACCACGAAGTACGAGTCCGAGACGTGGAAGTCGAGCGGGGGCGACGCGAGGATCACGCCGGTGAGTCCACCGAAGGTGAAGGTGATCAGGAAGCCGATCGCCCAGATCATCGGGGTCTCGAAGGTCACCGATCCGCGCCACATGGTGCCGACCCAGTTGAAGATCTTCACGCCGGTCGGAACCGCGATGAGCATCGTCATCAGCGAGAAGAACGGCAGCAGGACCGATCCGGTGACGTACATGTGGTGCGCCCACACCGTCACGGAGAGGGCGGCGATCGCGATGGTCGCGTAGATCAGCGTCTTGTAGCCGAAGATCGGCTTGCGGCTGAAGACCGGGAAGACCTCGGACACGATGCCGAAGAACGGCAGCGCGATGATGTACACCTCGGGGTGGCCGAAGAACCAGAACAGGTGCTGCCAGAGCAGGACCCCGCCGTTGGCAGCATCGTAGATGTGTGCGTCGAACACGCGGTCGGCGCCGAGGGCGAACATCGCGGCGGCGAGCACCGGGAACGCGAGCAGCACGAGGATCGACGTCACCAGGATGTTCCAGGTGAAGATCGGCATGCGGAACATCGTCATGCCGGGAGCGCGCATCGTGATGATCGTCGTGATGAAGTTCACCGCGCCGAGGATCGTGCCGAAGCCCGAGAGCGCGAGGCCGAAGACCCAGAGATTGCCGCCGAGCCCTGGTGAGAACGTCGTACTCGACAGTGGCGCGTACGCGAACCACCCGAACGACGCCGCACCCTGCGGGGTGACGAATCCGGCGACCGCGATGAGCGAGCCGAAGCTGTAGAGCCAGTACGCGAAGGCGTTGAGGCGGGGGAACGCGACGTCGGGGGCGCCGATCTGCAACGGCATCAGGACGTTGGCGAACCCGGCGAAGAGCGGCGTCGCGAACATCAGCAGCATGATCGTGCCGTGCATCGTGAACAGCTGGTTGTACTGCTCGCGCGTCTCGACCACGTTCAGGCCGGGCTCGAACAGCTGGGCGCGGATGACCAGGGCCATCACGCCGGCGATGCAGAAGTAGATGAACGACGTGATCAGGTACATGTACCCGATGACCTTGTGGTCGGTCGACGTCATCCAGCGGACGAGGACGTTCGCCTTGCGCTGGACCGGCGGAGTGCCGGCGGTGCGCGTCGGGCGGGGTGCCGTGGCGGTGCTCATGCTCCCTTACTCCTCGTTCTCGCGGGCCGGCGCGCCGGTTCCGGGAAGGTTCGAATTGCGGTTGTACTCGGCGCCGAGCTGACCGGTCTGGCCCGCGTCGCGCAGCGACTGGATGTAGTCGTCGTACTCGCCCTGCGAGACGACCTTGACGTTGAAGAGCATCGCGGAGTGGTACTCGCCGCAGAGCTCGGCGCACTTGCCGGCGTAGGTCCCCTCCTTGAGAGGCGTGACGTACATGTAGTTCGTCTTGCCGGGGATCATGTCCTTCTTGTAGAGGAAGTCGACGACCCAGAAGGAGTGGATCACGTCGCGCGCGTCGAGCTGGATCTTGATCTTCTGTCCGACGGGCAGGTAGAGCGTGGGGATCTCGGATTCGACGAGCGAGCCGGCCGCGTCTCCGCCCTCCTGGTACTGGCCCTGGATGCCGGCGGAGTAGACGTCCTCGTCGACGTAGTTGAAGTCCCACGCCCACTGCTTGCCGTACACCTGGATGGTCTCGTCCGGGTCGTCGTAGGGCTGCTCGATGGCGGCCTGGTCGCGCGCGGTGAAGGCGAAGAAGCCGATCACGAGGATCAGCGGCACGATCGTGTAGAAGATCTCGATCGGCATGTTGTAGCGCAGCTGGACCGGCAGGCCGGTCTGCCCCTTGCGACGGCGGTAGACGACCACCGCCCAGATGGTGAGACCCCACGTGACGACGCCGACGGCGAGCAGGACGATCCAGGAGGTGACCCAGAGTCCGATGACGCGGTCGACGTGGTTCGTCGTGCCGGGTTCGGTGGGGAGCCAGCCCTGGAGCTGCTCTTGCGTGCAGCCCGCGAGGACGAGGGCGAGGGCTCCTGCGACGGGGGCAGCGACCCATCTGCGGATTCGGCGATTGAAGCGCACCGGTGACCTTTCGGAAGACTGGGGACCAGTTCACACGAAACTGTATTAGACCGGCTCCAGCCTACCCTTCCGCTCCGGCGGCCCGGTGCACGACGACCCGCTCTTGACGTCCCGGCCGAGTGGTGCAGTCATGACGAACGGCGCCCGACGGGCCACCGGAGTGGACTGTCGGACGCCGTTCGGAGGCGCTGCGGCCCGGGGCCGCCCGGCGTCAGTGGAAGCTGTCGCCGCAGGCGCAGCTGCCGCCCGCGTTGGGGTTGTCGATGGTGAAGCCCTGCTTCTGAATGGTGTCCTCGAAGTCGATCGAGGCGCCGTCGAGGTAGGGGACGCTCATCTTGTCGACGACGAGGCCGACGCCCTCGAACTCCACCGCGGCGTCGCCGTCGAGGGTGCGCTCGTCGAAGTAGAGCTGGTAGATGAGGCCGGAGCAGCCGCCGGGCTGCACCGCGACGCGCAGGCGCAGGTCGTCGCGGCCCTCCTGCTCGAGCAGGCTCTTGACCTTGGCGGCGGCGGTCGGGGTCATCGAGACGCCGTGGGCCGCGCTGGGCGGGGTGGCGAGGGGGGTCGCCGTCTGGTCGGTCAGTGTGTCTGACATGTCACTCCTCAGGGGACGGGCGGAACGGTCGTCGTGCCTTCCGGGATTCTACGGCTGCAACCCGGGTGGTCACCCGGGTATTCCACGACCGGTGGTCAGTCGCGGTGAGCGGCGGCGCGGAGCAGGAACAGCGCCTCGGTCTGCGCGGCGCGCTTGAAGACGCCCAGGTGCAGCGACTCGTTGGGGCTGTGCGCGCGCGAGTCGGGGTCCTCGACACCGGTGACGAGGATCTGAGCCTCGGGGAACTCGCGCACGAGGTCGGCGATGAACGGGATGCTCCCGCCGATCCCGGTCTCGAGGGGCTCGCGTCCCCAGGCGTCCGCCATCGCGCCCTTCACCAGGTCCACGGCCCAGCCGGTCGCGTCGACCAGGAACGGGCTGCCGGTGTCGACGTCCTCGATCGCGAGGTGGGCGCCGAACGGGGAGTTCGCCCGGAGGTGGCTCTCGATGGCGGCGAACGCCTCCTCCGCGTCCTGGCCGGGCGCGATGCGGGCGCTGATCTTCACGCGCACGGACGGGACGAGGGTGTTGGAGGCGTCGACGACGCTGGGCGCGTCGATCCCGGTGACCGTGACGGCCGGCTTCGACCACAGGCGCGAGAGGATCGCGCCGGTGCCGATCGGCGAGACCCCGTCGAGCAGCCCGGAGTCGCGGCGGAGGTCCTCCTCGGTCGTCTCGGGCACCGCTCCGTCGTGCTCGGTGAGGCCGGCGACGGCGACCGAGCCGTCCTCGTTCCAGAGCGTCGCGAGCAGGCGGACCGCCGCGAGCATCGCGTCCGGGACCGCTCCGCCGAGCATGCCCGAGTGCGAGGCGTGCGCGAGAGTGCTGACGGTGAGGGTGAAGGTGACGTTGCCGCGCAGGCCCACCGTCAGCGCGGGGGTGTCGACGTCCCAGTTGTCGCTGTCGGCGACGATGATCGCATCCGCGCGGAGGGCGTCGTGGTGCTCGCGGAGGAAGGTGGGGAACGAGCGCGACCCGAACTCCTCCTCCCCCTCGATGAAGAGGACGAGCCCGAGGTCGTGGTCCTCGCCCGCGACCTCGCGGAGTGCGCGCACCGCGGCGAGGTGGGACACGACTCCCGCCTTGTCGTCGGCGGCACCGCGCCCGTACAGGCGGTCGCCGCGCACGGTCGGCTCGAACGGAGGCGTCTCCCACGCCGACTCCGCGCCCTGCGGCTGCACGTCGTGGTGGGCGTAGAGGAGGACGGTCGGCGCTCCGTTGCGGGCGGCGCGGGTGGCCAGGACGGCAGGCTGGCCGAGCACGTCGGTGCCGTCGATCGTGGCGCTGTGGATCGCGACGTCGTCGAAGACGCCCGTCTCGCGCGCGAGCTCGGCGATGGCCTCGGCGCTGGCGGCCACGCGGGTGGCGTCGAAGCCGTCCCACGAGACGGACGGGATCCGCACGAGCTGCCCGAGCTGGGCGAGCGAGCGCGGCAGATCGTCGCGGACGGCGGCGAGGACGGCCTCCTCGCCGGAGGAGAGTGCGGGCGGAGTCGGAGCGTCGTGAGCCATGGAGGTAATCTTAAGAGACCCCCGATTCCAAGGACGTTCCCCGTGGCCAAGCACCCGATCGCAACCGACACGCCCGACGACGCCGGCTCCCCCGGCTCCGGGAAGGGCCGGCCGACGCCGACCCGGCGCGAGCAGGAGCTGGCCCGCAAGCGTCCGCTGGTCGTCACCGACCGCAAGCAGGCCGCCCGCGACGCCCGCGAGAAGGCCGCCGTGTCACGCGAGCAGGCCCGCATCGGCCTGGCCGCCGGCGACCAGCGCTACCTGCCGCTGCGCGACAAGGGTCCTCAGCGCAAGTTCGTGCGCGACTGGGTCGACGCACGCTTCAGCCTCGGCGAGTTCCTCATCCCGGTGATGGTCGTCGTCCTGCTGCTGAGCTTCTTCCCGCAGCCGGAGCTGCAGTACGCGACGCTCGTCATCCTCTGGGTGTTCTTCCTCCTCGCGGTGATCGACTGCATCCTCCTCGGCATGCGGATGCGCCGGAAGCTCGCCGAGCGCTACGGCGCCGACAAGGTCGAGAAGGGCATCCGCTGGTACGCCGCGATGCGCGCCCTCCAGCTGCGCGTCATGCGACTGCCGAAGCCCCAGGTCAAGCGCCGCGCCTTCCCCGAGTAGTCGGACGGCGGACCACGAAGGGCCCCTGCGGTCGCGCCTCGCGCGGCTCCGGGGCCCTTCGTCGTGCACGGCGGGTCAGGAGGCGCGGGCCAGTCCCCGGTTGATGTCCCGAGCCCACAGGGGCCCGCGGTAGATGAAGGCGGTGTAGCCCTGGACGAGGGTGGCGCCCGCGTCGAGGCGCTCGCGCACGTCCTCGGCCGTCTCGACTCCTCCGACGGAGATCACGCAGAAGGCCGCGGGGACCACGCCGCGGATCACGCGGAGCACCTCGAGCGAGCGCGCGGCCAGCGGGGCACCGGAGAGGCCGCCGGCGCCGGCCGCCTCGACCACGGCACGATCGGTCGAGAGGCCCTCCCGGGAGAGCGTCGTGTTGGTCGCGATGATCCCGTCTAGACCCAGGCGGACGGCGAGCTCGGCGACCCGGCCGACCTCGTCGTCGGAGAGGTCGGGGGCGATCTTGACCAGCAGGGGCGTCGTGTCGGCGGCGTCCTTGACGGCCGCGAGGAGCGGCTCGAGGCGGTCGATCTCCTGCAGGCCGCGGAGCCCGGGGGTGTTCGGCGAGCTGACGTTCACGACGAGGTAGTCGGCGAGCGGCGCGAGCAGGCGCGTGCTGATCAGGTAGTCCTCGATCGCGTCGTCCACCTCGACCACCCGGCTCTTGCCGATGTTCACGCCGATCACAGGGCGGCGGCGCGCGCTGCGCAGCCGGATCAGCCGTTGCGCCGCGGCCTCGGCGCCGTGATTGTTGAAGCCCATCCTGTTGACGACGGCGCGGTCCGCGATCAGCCGGAAGAGGCGCGGCCGGTCGTTGCCCGGCTGCGCCCGAGCGGTCAGGGTCCCGACCTCGACGTGTCCGAAGCCGAGCGCGCCGAAGCCCAGGACCGCGGTGGCGTCCTTGTCGAAGCCGGCCGCGACGCCGAACGGGGTCTTGAAGCGGAGGCCGAGCGTCTCTACCGCGGGCGTTCCGCGCGGGACGGTGGTCCGGCGCAGGACCGGAGCGAGGGCTCCGAGGGCCCGGATCACCGGGAAGCTCAGGTGGTGCGCCCGCTCCGGGTCGAGGCGGCGCAGGACGGTGCGGAACAGGAGCGGGTACACCCGGGCCTCAGATCTCGTCGGCGCTGTGGGGCACGGAGGTGCGCTCGGCGCGGAGCAGGGTGATCGCAGACTCGAAGTCGTCCAGCGAGTCGAACGCCTGGTAGACGCTCGCGAAGCGGAGGTAGGCGACCTCGTCGAGCTCGCGCAGCGGCGGCAGGATGGCGAGGCCGATGTCGTTCGCGTCGATCTGCGAGGCGCCCGTGGAGCGGATGCTCTCCTCCACCCGCTGCGCGAGCACGGCCAGATCGGTGTCGGTGACGGGCCGGCCCTGGCAGGCCTTCCGGACGCCGCTGACGATCTTCTCGCGGCTGAACGGCTCAACGACTCCGCTGCGCTTGATCACGACGAGGCTCGCGGTCTCGGTCGTCGAGAAGCGCCGGCCGCACGACGGGCACTGCCGGCGGCGGCGGATCGAGAGGCCGTCGTCGCTCGTGCGCGAGTCGATCACTCGGGAGTCGGGGTGCCGGCAGAAGGGGCAGAACATCGAGGGCCTCTCGGTCTCAGGCGAAGCGGGCGTCGACGGCGTCGCCGTGGGCGGGCAGCGCCTCGGCGTCGCTGAGAGCGCGGATGTGCGGGGCGACGCGCTCGAGCGCACCGCGGTCGTACGAGATCAGCTGCTGCGGCCGGAGGAAGGTGTAGGCGCCGAGCCCGGAGGAGAAGCGCGCCTGCCCGAGGGTCGGGAGCACGTGGTTGGAGCCGGCGAGGTAGTCGCCCAGGCTCACCGGGGTGGTCGGGCCGAGGAAGATCGCGCCGGCGTCGTGGATCCGCTCGGCCGTCGCGACGGGGTCGGCCGTGTGCAGCTCGAGGTGCTCGGGGCCGTAGGCGTCGCTGAACGCGCAGGCGAGCTCGAGGTCGTCGACGATCACGAGCGCGGACTGCGGGCCGTCGAGTGCGATGGCCACGCGCTCCGCGTGGTGGGTGGCAGCGGCCTGGGCGGCGACCTCGCGCTCGACGGCGGCGGCGAGCTCGGCGCTGTCGGTGACCAGGACCGCGGAGGCGGCCTCGTCGTGCTCGGCCTGGCTGACCAGGTCGGCGGCGACAAGGCGCGGGTCGGCGGAGTCGTCGGCGATCACGAGGATCTCGGTCGGGCCCGCCTCGGAGTCGATGCCGACCTGGCCGAGCACCTGGCGCTTCGCGGTGGTGACCCAGACGTTGCCCGGCCCGGTGATGATGCTGACGGGATCCAGCCCGATCGAGTCGACGCCGTAGGCCAGTGCGGCGACAGCTCCGGCGCCCCCGACCGCGTAGACCTCGTCGATGCCGAGCAGAGCGGCCGCCGCGAGGATCGTGGGGTGGACGGAGCCGCCGAACGCCTTCTGCGGCGGCGAGACCAGGGCGATGGAGGCGACTCCGGCGGCCTGCGCGGGCACGGCGTTCATGACGACGCTCGACGGGTAGACCGCCTTGCCGCCGGGGACGTACAGCCCGGCGCGGGCGACGGGCTGCCAGCGCTGGGTGACCGTGGCGCCGTCGTCGAGCTCGGTGGTGCGGGGCGGGGGGATCTGTGCGGCGCTGGCGCGGCGGACGCGCGCGATCGCCTCCTCGAGTGCGCTGCGGATGGCCGGGTCGAGGCGGTCGAGCGCCTCGGCGATCTGCTCGGCGGGCACGCGGAGGTGCGGGGGGCGCACGCCGTCCAGCCGCTCCGCCTGGTCGAGGAGCGCCTCCGCGCCGCGTTCTCGGACGTCGGCGATCAGCTCGGCGACGACGGGCCCGACGGAGGCGGACGTGCCCGGATTGCGGGGCACGAGGGCGAGGAGCTCGGCGGAGGAGGGACGACGGCCGCGGAGGTCGAGAGTCTGGATCATGGCCGCCCCAGTCTACGCGCCGCCCTCCCCCGCTC
>NZ_PSWE01000032.1:0-37667 GCF_002932195.1 Rathayibacter sp. AY1C4
CTCCTCGGCCGGGTCCTCGTGCGCGAGCTTGCCGCCGAGACGCTCGGGATCGATCCCCTCACCGGCGAGGACCCGGCCCGCACGCCGCCCCTGCTCCACGACCTCGACGGAGTGGACGTCGACGTCGACATCACCCCTCCCGCGCAGCCCGGCTCCCTCTCGCTCTCCGTCGCCGCCGACGCCGTCGACCTCGCCGAGTCGGGCTCCACCGCCCTCCAGCGCCGGTTCACAGGCGGGCTCCCCACGGTCACCGTCACCGACTCGCGCGTCGGCGCGCAGAACGACTGGTACGTCCTCGCCTCGGCGAGCGCCCTCACCGGCCCGAGCGCCTCGATCGGAGCCGACCACCTCGGCTGGACCCCGCGCCTGATCACCGGCACCGGCGCCGTCGCGGGCGATCCGGTCGCCTCCTCCCTCGAGGGCGGCGCGGGCCTGCGCGACGCGCTGCTGCTCGGAGCCGCCGGCGGGGCCGGCACCTGGAGCGCCGACGCCGAGCTGCGGCTGCTGGCCGAGCCGGACGTCGAGGCCGGCTCCTACCGCTCGACGATCACGCTGTCGCTGTTCGCCTAGGCGCGGACCAGCGCAACGGCCGGGGACCGCGCCCCGCGGTCACTCCTGAGCGACCGCGACCGCCACGACGAGCGCGGAGTGGACCGTCGGCTCCGAGACGGCGAAGTAGCGGCTCGAGCCCTCGATCCAGGCCTCGGTCGCACCCTCCCTGGTGCGGAAGCGGACGGGCTCGTCGCTCGAGGTCCCACGCCCGTCGGCCTTCGCGACCGCCTGCGAGCGCAGATCGGCGAGCACCTGCTCCGCCGTCGTCGCCCCGGAGGCCACGCGGTCGCGGACGGTGCGGGCGCGCACCGCGTCGATCCCGATGTCGCGTCCGGTCGCCAGCGCCGCGACCACCGCGCCGTCGCAGTGCGCGATGCTGATCCGCATCCGCTCCAGCGCCGGGTGCTCGCCGCGGAGCACCGGGCGGCCGTGCGGTCCGGAGCAGCGCTCGCAGCGCGCGTCCACGGCGACCTCGAGGGGATCGATCCCGAGCGTCTCGGCGGCAAGCTCGCGCACGAGGACCCGGCCGAGGAGGAAGCCGTCCCGGACCTCGCGCCGACTCGTCGCCTCGTAGCGCAGGCGCTCGGCGAGGGTGAGCAGGCGCAGCATCCGGTGGCGGGCGGAGTCGAGGACCTCGGGCCGCGCCCAGCGCAGCTGCACGTCGTCGGTGGCGAGGAGGGGGAGTCCGGTCATGCCCCGGACGCTACGCACGCCAGGCGACATCGGCGTGACGGGAGGGTGGCCGGAGGGAGACGGGCCGCTGTTGACTGGGACGCGTGCAGACCTTCCTCCCCTACCCCGACTTCCACCGCAGCGTCCGCGCCCTCGACGGCAAGCGGCTCGGCAAGCAGCGCGTCGAGACGCTGCAGGTCATGCGGGCGCTGACCGTCCCGGGGTACGGCTGGCAGAACCACCCCGTCACGCGGATGTGGCGGGGCTACCGGCCGGCGCTGATGACCTACCAGCGCGAGACCTGCGCGGAGTGGACGGAGCGCGGCTTCGCCGACACGTGCCTCGTGAAGACCGAGGAGGCCCTCGCCGCCGCCCCGGAGGATCTCGCCGCCTACCTGACCGGCGACTACGCGCTCCCGCCGTGGTTCGGCGACGAGCGGCTGCACCTCTCGCACCGCTCGAAGCTCGTGGCCAAGGACGAGGACCATTACGGCCCGCTGTTCCCCGGCACGCCGCCGGGGCTCGACTACCTCTGGCCCGTCGGCGCCTGAGCTCAGGCCGCGGGCGGGCGGAGGAACGGGATCGCGACGCGCGGACGGAACACCTCGCGCTGGTTCGCCTTCACCAGTCCGCAGATGATCAGCACGAAGTGCACCAGCCAGAGCACGGCGAACAGCGTGATCGGGATGCCGATCGGGTAGAAGCCCTTCGCGAGCGGGGTGTCGGAGGCGGCGAAGAGCAGCACGACGTGCGCGCCGAGCGTCACGACCCCGATCAGGATCACCGTCAGGCCCCAGTTCGCCGCGTTCCGCGCGTTCTCGGCGGCGAGCCCGCCCTTCCTCCGGGCGGACGGGTACACGGAGGCCATGACGATGCCGCCCACGATCAGGCTGAGGAACGGGATCCCGATGAACGCGAGGAAGCCGAGAGCGTACGAGAGGGCGCCCGTGGGCGGTGCGGGGACGGCCTGCGGAGGAGCGACCGGAGCGGCCTCCGGGGTCGTCGCGTCGGCCGGTCGAGGGTCGGAGGAGGGGCTCGCCATGCCGACAGCCTAGGGAACGCCGTCCCCCGGGGGCGGTCAGGGTCTTTTCAGGCCTCTGGCCGGGCCTTCGTCTTCGGGGGCTCTCGGGTTAGTCTGTCGAGGTTGACCTGCCGCACGGAGCGTGCAGGGCGTCGGCCGCGGTCGTCGCAGCATCCGGGGGGATTCGCGAAGGAGAAGGTTTGGCGTCCGACAGAAGGACCACCGGTGGTGTGGTCAAGGCGATCGTGGGCTTCCTGGGCATGAGCGTCGTGGCCGGAGTCCTCGTGACCGCCACCGTCACCCCGGCCGTGGCGCTCGCCGGAGTCGCCGCGAACCAGTCGATCGGCGTCTTCGACGGCCTGCCCGACTACCTCGAGGTCGACAAGCTCTCCGAGAAGAGCAACATCTACGCGACCGGCTCCGACGGCCCGCAGCTGCTCGCCTCCTTCTACGTCGAGAACCGCGTCGAGGTGCCGCTCGACCGCATCGCCCAGGCCGCCAAGGACGCCGCCGTCTCGGGTGAGGACCCCCGCTTCTACGACCACGGCGGAGTCGACCTCCCCGGCACCCTCCGCGCCGTCGCGCAGACCTATGTGCTCGGCAACGACGTGCAGGGCGGATCCTCGATCACCCAGCAGTACGTGAAGAACGTCCTCGTCGAGAAGGCCGTCCGTAACATCTCGGACGACGCCGAGCGCGCGGCCGCGATCGACGAGGCCACCCGGACCTCCCCCGAGCGGAAGCTCCGCGAGATGAAGCTCGCCATCGGCCTCGAGAAGCAGTACACGAAGGATCAGATCCTCCAGGGCTACCTCAACATCGCGTTCTTCGGAGGCACCACCTACGGCCTCGAGACCGCCGCGAACTACTACTACGCGACCTCGGCCGCTGACCTCTCGATCGCCCAGGCCGCGAGCCTCATCGCGATCGTCAACAACCCGGCCGTCCTGCGGATCGACCAGCCCGACAACCCGGACAACGGCGCCGCGAACGGCTACGCCCGCAACAAGGACCGCCGCGACTACATCATCGGCAAGATGCTCGAGGAGGGGAAGATCTCGCAGGAGGACCACGACGCCGCCGTCGCCGCTCCGATCGAGCCCCGCATCACCCAGCCCAGCACCGGCTGCTCGACCGCGGGCAACGCGGGCTTCTTCTGCGACTACGTCACCAACGTCCTGAAGAACAACGAGATCTTCGGCGCCGACGAGGACACCCGCTGGACCAACTTCCGCCGCGGCGGCCTCGACGTCTACACGACGCTCGACGTCGGCCTGCAGGACGCGGCCGTCGCCGCCGTCGACGCGCAGGTCCCGCAGACCTGGAACTTCGACGTCGGAGCCGTCTCCGTCAGCGTCGAGGTCGGATCCGGGCGCGTGCTCGCGATGACGCAGAACAAGAAGTACTCGCAGGATCCGGACGTCCTCACGACCGACCCGTCCTACAGCGCCGTGAACTACAGCACCGATCGGGCCAACGGCGGATCCTCCGGGATCCAGCCGGGCTCGACCTACAAGCTCTTCACGCTGGTGGAGTGGCTGAAGGAGGGCCACAGCATCAACGAGTCGGTCGACGGGACGCGCAAGTCCACCTGGGGCACCTTCACGGACTCCTGCGTCTCCGGCGGCACCGACACGAGCAACGAGACGAGCGCGAAGAACGACGAGGGCGGAACCGGCGAGGTCGGCACCCCGGTGTCCTTCACGAAGACCTCCCTGAACACCGGCTTCGTCGGCATGGCCCGTGAGCTCGACCTGTGCGGCATCCGCGACACCGCGGTCGACATGGGCGTGAAGCAGGGCAGCGGCGAGGAACTCGAGCACAACCCGTCGTCGGTGCTCGGCACGAACTACGTCTCGCCCCTCTCGATGGCCGGCGCCTTCGCCACCATCGCCTCCGGCGGCACGACCTGCGACCCCGTCGCGATCGACCGCATCACCGACTCCGCCGGAGCCGACCAGCCGGTGCCCCCGGCGAACTGCCGCCAGTCGATCGACCGCAACGTCGCCGCCACCGCGGCCGTCGCGCTGCAGGCGACCTTCACCGGCGGAGGGACGGCCGTGGCCTCCCGCACCGGCGACGGCGTTCCGCTGATCGGCAAGACCGGCACCACCGACGACGCGAAGGCCACCTGGATGACCGGAGCGAGCACCCGCGTCGCGACCGCCGTCGGCGTGTTCAACGTGAAGGGCGACGCGAACCTGCGCCTCGGCCGCTACTCCTTCGACTCCGGATCCGCCGCCACCGCGCGCCACCGCATCTGGCCGGTCGTCATGCGCGCCGCCGACGCGACGTACGGCGGGACGGCGTTCCCGGAGGCCGACGGCTCGCTGCAGGTCGTCCCGAAGGTCGACATCCCGGATGTCGTCGGGCTCTCCTCCGCCGACGCCGAGGCCAAGCTCGAGGCGGCCGGCTTCGGCGTCGTGCAGGGCGGCACGGAGGCGAGCGACGCCGCGGTCGGGACGGTCACCCGCGCCGACCCGTCGGGCTCGGCCCCGCGCGGCACCGCGATCACCGTGTTCACCAGCTCCGGCAACCAGAAGACCGTGCCGAACGTGACGGGCCAGGACCTGGAGGCCGCGAAGAACGCCTTCGGCGCCGCCGGCTTCACGAAGATCACGCTCGCCTGCGCCGAGGACCCGAAGGCGCCCGACGCCGGCCAGGTCACCGGGCAGGAGCCGGCCGGCGGCTCCCCCGTCGCTCCGGACGCCACGCTGAAGGTGACGATCACCGCGAAGAAGTGCCCCTGACCGGCGCCCGACGGCTCGCGAGAACGCGTCCGGCCCGCGAGGATCCTCGGATCCCGCGGGCCGGACGCGTTCCTGTCGGACGACGGCGTCGGAGCCGGGGCTACTGCCCGCGCCCCCGGATCGCGCCGACGATCGCGACGGTTGCGAAGTAGACGATGAGGGCCAGCACGCCGAACGAGGCGAGCGCCCCGCTGGCCTCGGCCCAGGGCCGTCGCTCGTCCGTCATGGTGCCGGGCATGACGATGTCGAGGGCGAACATGCCCACCGCCAGGGCGAAGCAGACGAGGCTCAGCACGAGCAGCGCCCGGACCGCCTTGCCCACGGGGTCGTAGTAGCGCGGGTTCGACATCGTGCCTCCGGTTCTCGTGCTCTCGTGTCTATCCCGCCCGGACCGCTGTGGCAAGCCGTGGGGACGCGAAGACCCCCGCCCCTCCCCCTCCGCGGGCGCCGCTCGCGACGACGGGCGGTGCCGTCGTCACGAGCGGTGTCTCGCGGAAGGAGGAGGGACGGGGGTCGGAGCGGGACCGGCTACGCGGCCAGCGGGAGGGCGGCGGCCGAGGTCACCAGCAGCTCGCCGGCGACGGCGTCGACGCGGACCGCGCCTCCGTCGGAGACCTCGCCGCTGACGAACAGGTCGGCGATCCGGTCGTCGATGGAGCGCTGGACGAGCCGGCGCAGGGGCCGGGCGCCGTACTGCGGCTCGTAACCGTTCTCGGCGAGCCAGTCGACGGCCGCCTCCGTCACCTCGAGCGTCACCTCGCGGGGAGCGAGGCGGGAGCGCGTGGTGTCGAGGACGATGCCGACGATCTCCCGCAGCTGCTCGCGGCCGAGGCGGCGGAACAGGACGATCTCGTCGATCCGGTTGAGGAACTCGGGGCGCATCGCCTCGCGGAGACGGCCCATGACGCGATCGCGCAGGTCCTTCTCCGAGGCGAAGCCCTCGGCCGACGCGTCGCTCTGAGCGACGAAGCCGAGCGCACCCGACCGCGAGGCCAGGAACTCCGAGCCGAGGTTCGAGGTCATGATGATCACCGTGTTGCGGAAGTCGACCGTCCGCCCCTGGCCGTCGGTCAGACGCCCGTCGTCGAGCACCTGCAGCAGCAGGTTGAACACGTCGGGGTGCGCCTTCTCGATCTCGTCGAAGAGGACCACCGAGTACGGGTTCCGGCGCACGCGCTCGGTCAGCTGACCGGCCTCGTCGTAGCCGACGTACCCGGGAGGGGCGCCGACCAGCCGCGAGACCGTGTGACGCTCGCCGAACTCGCTCATGTCGAAGCGGATGACCGACTGCTCGTCGGCGAAGAGGGAGCCTGCGAGGGTGCGCGCCAGCTCCGTCTTGCCGACACCGGTCGGGCCGAGGAAGAGGAACGAGCCGACCGGGCGCGAGGAGTCGCCGAGGCCTGTGCGGCTGCGGCGGACGGCCCGGGCGACAGCGGTGACCGCGTCGTCCTGGCCGATGACCCGCTGGTGCAGCTCGGTCTCGAGGTGCGCGAGGCGCTCGCGCTCCCCCTCCGTGAGCCGCGACACCGGGATGCCGGTGGCGCGGGCGATGACGGCCGCGATCTCGGTCTCGCCGACGACCGCCTCCGCGGGGGCGCTGCCGGTGGCCGCGTCGAGATCCGCCTGCACGGCGCTGATCTCGTCGCGGACGCGGGACGCCTCCTCGTAGTGCTCGGCCGAGACGGCCGCGTTCTTGTCGGCCTCCAGGGTCGCCAGACGCTCGAGCAGAGCTCCGGTGTCGACGCCGGCTCCGAGGCGGAGGCGGAGGCGCGCGCCGGCCTGGTCGATCAGGTCGATCGCCTTGTCGGGCAGCACGCGGTCGGTGAGGTACCGGGCCGAGAGCTCGACGGAGGCGCGGAGTGCCTCGTCCGTGAAGCGCACGCGGTGGTGCTCCTCGTAGGCGGGGCGCAGGCCGTGCAGGATGGCGACCGCGTCCTCGATGCCGGGCTCGCCGACGCGGACCGGCTGGAAGCGCCGCTCCAGTGCCGGGTCCTTCTCGATGGTGCGGTACTCCTTGAGCGTGGTGGCGCCGACGAGGTGCAGCTCGCCCTGGGCCAGACGCGGCTTGAGGATGTTGCCCGCGTCCATGCCGCCCTCGCCGCCGCCGCCCGCACCGACGACGGTGTGGACCTCGTCGATGAAGACGATCAGCTCGCCGGAGTGCGCCGCGATCTCGTCCATGGTGCCGGTGAGGCGCTCCTCGAAGTCGCCGCGGTAGCGGGTGCCGGCCAGCATGCCGGGGAGGTCGAGCGAGATCACGCGCTTGCCGCGCAGCTGCTCGGGGACCTCCTCCGCCACGATCGCGCGGGCGAGGCCCTCGACGATGGCGGTCTTGCCGACGCCGGCCTCGCCGACGAGCACCGGGTTGTTCTTGGTGCGGCGGCTGAGGATCTCGACGGTCTGCTCGATCTCGTCGGCGCGCCCGATGACCGGGTCGAGCCGGCCCTCGCGGGCGAGAGCGGTGAGGTCGGTACCGAACTTGTCGAGCAGCGGAGTGTCGGAGGCGGGCTGTCCCGCCTCCTGCTGCTGCGGGGCCTCGGTCTCGCGCATGCCCTGGGTGAGGGCCTCGGCGGTGACGCCGGCGCGGGCGAGGACCTGCCCGGCGGGGGCGTCCTGGCCGAGCACGAGCGCGAAGAAGAGGTGCTCGGGCTCGATGTAGGTCGAGCCGCTGGAGCGGGCGACCTGGTAGGCGTGGAACAGCGCGCGCTGCGCGCTGGGGGTGATGGTGGCCGCGTTCTGCGAGGCGTGGGCCTCGTCGGCCTGCGGGAGGCGCGCCTCCGCGGCGGTGGCGATGGCGGCGGGGTCGACGCCGATGCGGCGCACGGCCTGCGAGACGGTCTCGTCGTCGATGAGCACGCGGAGCACGTGCAGGGCGTCGAGCTCGGTCTGGCCGCGCTCGAGGGCGAAGCGTCCTGCGGACTGCAGGATGTCGCGGGTACGGGCGGTGAGGAATCGGCTGAGGTCGATCGACCGCGCCGCGCGGGCGCGCTCACCGTCGAGGTAGCGGGCGAGGAAGTCGTCGAACGAGCTCGCTCCGGCCTCGCTGTAGTTGTCGGGCACCTGTCCTCCTGAGGAAGTTGAGTCGGTTACGCTCAAGTTCAACGCAGGGTTGCCGTTCCTATTCCCAGCTCTCCCCCGCGAGATGCCGCTTCGGTCCGCGGCGGGCGTACGACCGGCGTCTCGCGGGGACGGGAAGAGGCACGGACTCCGGGGAGTCCGTGCCTCTCTGCGCCGACGCGCATTTCCTCCGGGGTGGGAGCTCTAGGGGACGAGGTAGCCCGCCGCGCGGAACAGCTCGTACCACTCCGGCCGCGTGAGCGGCAGGTCGGAGCCGAGGGCCGCATCGCGCACGCGCTGCTCATTGGTCGTGCCGAGCACGACCTGCATGCCCGCCGGGTGGCGGGTGATCCAGGCGGTGGCCACGGCGATCGCCGGGACCTCGTACGTCGCTGCGAGCCGGTCGATGACGGCGTTCAGCTCGGGGTAGGCAGGGTTGTCGAGGAAGACGCCGGTGAAGAACCCCGCCTGGAAGGGCGACCAGGCCTGCACGGTGATGTCGTTCAGGCGGCAGTAGTCGAGGATGCCGGCGTCGCGCATGACGGACTGGTCCTCGCCGACCATGTTGGAGGCGACGCCCTGCGCGATCAGCGGCGCATGGGTGATCGAGAGCTGCAGCTGGTTCGCCACGATCGGCTGGTTCAGCGACTTCTTCAGCAGCTCGATCTGGTACGGCGTCTGGTTCGAGACGCCGAAGTGCTTCACCTTGCCGGACGCGTGCAGCTCGTCGAACGCGCGGGCCACCTCATCGGGCTCGACGAGCGCGTCGGGCCGGTGCAGGAGCAGCACGTCGACGTAGTCGGTGCGCAGCGCCTTCAGCGAGCCCTCGACCGAGGCGATGAGGTGCTCGTACGAGAAGTCGAAGTAGGGGCCGTCCGGGACGATGCCCGCCTTGGTCTGCAGGACGACGTGCTCACGCTCCGACGGGGTGAGCGCCATCGCCTCGGCGAAGCGCTCCTCGCAGCGGTGCAGTTCGCCGCCGTACACGTCGGCGTGGTCGAAGAAGTCGATGCCGGAGTCGCGGGCGGCGCCGACGAGGCCGCGGATGGCCTCGTCGCTCATCTCGGGGATGCGCATGAGGCCGAGGACGACGTTCGGGGAGTCGACACCGGAGGTGCCGAGGGGGACGTGCTTCACAGGGAGTGCTCCTTCGTTGGATACCTCGTCCACGCTAGGCGCCCCGCCTGGGCGCCGTCCAACAGGGGGTGCTGGTGCGATTCATCCGGCGGAGTGGTGAATCGGCGGAGGGCGTCGAGGATGCCGGACGAACGTGGTGCCGCGACCCCGATTCCGCGGCAGGGAGGGAGTCCTTCGTCGTTCGTCCTGAGTTCTGAACGGCTTGTCCGCGCATCGCGACGGTGGAAGGCTGCGGCCATGACGATCGAGGTGCGCGCGGCCACCGTCTTCGACGACCTGGCGACGATGGTCGGCCCGAAGCGCCCCGACGCGAGCGTGTGCTGGTGCCTGAGCTACCGGCTCCGCTCCTCCGTCGAGAACCGGGCTCTCGCCGGTCCCGCTCGCGGTGCCCGGGTGCGGGAGCTCGTCGCGGAGGACCCCCCGCCCGGCGTCCTCGCGTACGACGGCGAGGAGGTGGTCGGCTGGGCGGCGGTGCACCCCCGGGCCGACACGAGCTACTCGACGAACCGGCGCATCCCGCACGTGGACGCCCTCGACGTGTGGAGCGTGTGGTGCCTGCGCGTGCGGCCCGGCTTCCGCGGGCGCGGGATCTCGCATCCGCTGCTCGAGGGCGCCGTCGAGTTCGCCCGAGCCCACGGGGCACCGGCGGTCGAGGGCTACCCGGTCGACAACGCCGGTGCGGAGGTCGACCGGACGATGGCGTACGTCGGCACGCGCTCGCTGTTCGAGCGCGCCGGCTTCGAGAAGGCCGCGGACACGACCTCGGTGCTCGACGGCTTCCCCCGGGTGCTGATGCGCCTGGCCCTCTGAGGCGCGCACGACGGCCGCTCCGGCCCCGCTCCGTGAGACACCGACGTGCCGCGCGAGGCGCCGCCGACAGGACGGCGCCTCGGCGACAGGGCGGCGCCTCGCCGGGTGCGGTGACCCGGCGCCCGCCCGCCGCCCGGAGACGAGGAACGGCCCCTCACCCGCGAGGGGAGGGGCCGTTCGCCGTGGAGGCCGGGACGTGGTGTCGACGCCTAGAAGTCCCAGTCCTCGTCCTCGGTGTTCACGGCCTTGCCGATCACGTAGGAGGAGCCGGAGCCCGAGAAGAAGTCGTGGTTCTCGTCCGCGTTGGGCGAGAGGGCCGACAGGATCGCGGGGTTCACATCGGTGACCTGCTTGGGGAACATCGGCTCGTAGCCGAGGTTCATCAGCGCCTTGTTCGCGTTGTAGTGCAGGAACTTCTTGACGTCCTCGGTCAGGCCGAGCTGGTCGTAGAGGTCCTGCGTGTACTGCGCCTCGTTGTCGTAGAGCTCGTAGAGCAGCGAGAACGTGTAGTCCTTGATCTCGTCGCGCTTGGCCTGGTCGACCCGCTCGAGCCCCTTCTGGAACTTGTAGCCGATGTAGTAGCCGTGCACGGCCTCGTCGCGGATGATCAGGCGCACGAGGTCGGCCGTGTTGGTGAGCTTGGCGCGCGAGGACCAGTACATCGGCAGGTAGAAGCCCGAGTAGAAGAGGAACGACTCCAGCAGCGTGGAGGCGACCTTCCGCTTCAGCGGGTCGTCGCCGCGGTAGTAGTCCATCACGATGGACGCCTTCTTCTGCAGGTTCGGGTTCTCCATCGACCAGCGGAAGGCCTCGTCGATGTCCTGGGTGTTCGACAGGGTCGAGAACACCGAGGAGTACGACTTGGCGTGGACCGACTCCATGAACGCGATGTTCGTGTAGACGGCCTCCTCGTGAGGCGTGATCGCGTCCGGGATGAGCGAGACGGCGCCGACGGTGCCCTGCACGGTGTCGAGCAGGGTGAGCCCGGTGAACACGCGCATGGTGAGCTGCTGCTCCTGGTGCGTGAGCGTGTTCCACGACTGGATGTCGTTCGACAGCGGGACCTTCTCGGGCAGCCAGAAGTTGCTCGTGAGGCGGTTCCACACCTCGACGTCCTTGTCGTCCTGGATCCGGTTCCAGTTGATCGCCTGGACGGAGTCGACGAGCTTGAGCTTCTCGGGGGGAGTCATGATTCCTTCTCGCTGCTGCGGATGGGTCGTGCGGAGGGGGGTGGGGCTGCGTGCTCTAGAGCATGCACGAGACGCACTGGTCGAGCTCGGTGCCCTCGAGCGCCAGCTGACGGATGCGGATGTAGTAGATCGTCTTGATGCCCTTGCGCCAGGCGTAGATCTGAGCGCGGTTGACGTCGCGGGTGGTCGCCGTGTCCTTGAAGAAGAGCGTGAGCGAGAGGCCCTGGTCGACGTGCTGCGTGGCGGCGGCGTAGGTGTCGATGATCTTCTCGTAGCCGATCTCGTACGCGTCCTGGTAGTACTCCAGGTTGTCGTTCGTCATGAACGGCGCCGGGTAGTAGACGCGGCCGAGCTTGCCCTCCTTGCGGATCTCGATCTTCGACGCGATCGGGTGGATCGAGGACGTCGAGTTGTTGATATACGAGATCGAGCCGGTCGGCGGGACGGCCTGCAGGTTCTGGTTGTAGATGCCGTGCTCCATGACCGAGGCCTTGAGCGCACGCCAGTCGTCCTGGGTGGGGACCGCGATGCCCGAGTCGGCGAAGAGGCGGGAGACGCGCTCGGTGGCCGGCGCCCACTCCTTCTCCGTGTAGGTGTCGAAGAACTCGCCCGAGGCGTACTTCGAGTCGGCGAAGCCCTCGAAGGTGGTGCCGCGCTCGATGGAGAGGTTGTTGGAGGCGCGCAGGGCGTGGAACAGCACCGAGTAGAAGTAGATGTTGGTGAAGTCGATGCCCTCCTCGGATCCGTAGTGGATCCGCTCGCGGGCGAGGTAGCCGTGCAGGTTCATCTGGCCGAGGCCGATGGCGTGCGACTTGTCGTTGCCGTCCTCGATCGAGCGGACCGAGGTGATGTGCGACTGGTCGGACACCGAGGTGAGGCCGCGGATAGCGGTCTCGATGGTGCGGCCGAAGTCGGGCGAGTCCATCGTCAGCGCGATGTTCAGCGAGCCGAGGTTGCAGGAGATGTCCTTGCCGATCTGCGCGTAGGAGAGGTCCTCGTTGTAGGTCGTCGGAGTGTTGACCTGGAGGATCTCGGAGCAGAGGTTGGACATGTTGATGCGGCCCTTGATCGGGTTCGCCTGGTTCACCGTGTCCTCGAACACGATGTAGGGGTAGCCCGACTCGAACTGGATCTCGGCGATGGTCTGGAAGAACTCGCGCGCCGAGATCTTGGTCTTCTTGATGCGCGGGTCGTCGACCATCTCGCGGTACTTCTCCGAGAGGGAGATGTCGCCGAAGGGGATGCCGTAGACGCGCTCGACGTCGTAGGGCGAGAAGAGGTACATGTCCTCGTTGTTCTTCGCGAGCTCGAACGTGATGTCGGGCACGACGACGCCGAGGGAGAGCGTCTTGATGCGGATCTTCTCGTCGGCGTTCTCGCGCTTGGTGTCGAGGAAGCGGAGGATGTCGGGGTGGTGCGCCGAGAGGTACACCGCTCCCGCGCCCTGGCGCGCGCCGAGCTGGTTGGCGTAGCTGAAGCTGTCCTCGAGGAGCTTCATCACGGGGATGATGCCCGAGGACTGGTTCTCGATCTGCTTGATCGGGGCGCCGGCCTCGCGGATGTTCGAGAGCGAGAGGGCGACGCCGCCGCCGCGCTTGGAGAGCTGGAGCGCGGAGTTGATGCCGCGGGCGATCGACTCCATGTTGTCCTCGATGCGCAGCAGGAAGCAGGAGACGAGCTCGCCGCGCTGGGCCTTGCCGGTGTTGAGGAAGGTCGGGGTCGCGGGCTGGAAGCGGCCGGCGACGATCTCCTCGACGAGGGCGGTCGCGAGCGTCTCGTCGCCCTGGGCGAGGCCGAGGGCGGTCATCACGACGCGGTCCTCGAAGCGCTCGAGGTAGCGCTTCCCGTCGAACGTCTTGAGCGTGTACGAGGTGTAGTACTTGAACGCGCCGAGGAAGGTCGCGAAGCGGAACTTCTTCGAGTACGCCTGGTCGTTGAGCTGCTGGATGAACTCGAACGAGTACTGGTCGAGCACGGCCTGCTCGTAGTACTCCTTCTCGACCAGGTAGTCGAGGCGCTCCTTGAGCGTGTGGAAGAACACCGTGTTCTGGTTGACGTGCTGCAGGAAGAACTCGCGAGCGGCCTCGCGGTCCTTGTCGAACTGGATCTCTCCGTTCGGGCCGTAGAGGTTCAGCATCGCGTTGAGCGAGTGGTAGTCCATCTGTGCGGCGTCGCGGGGAGCGTCGATCACTGCTGCGTCCAAAACGTGTCCAATCCTTCGTCGACGGCGCGGACGTCGTCGGGTGTTCCGAATACTTCGAATCGATAGAGGTGCGGCACCTCGCACTTGCGGGCGATGATGTCGCCGGCGAGGCAGTACGCCTCGCCGAAGTTCGTGTTGCCGGCGCCGATGACGCCGCGGATCAGGGAGCGGTTGCACGGATCGTTGAGGAACCGGATGACCTGCTTGGGGACCGCTCCTCCGCCGTTGCCGCCGCCGTAGGTGGGGAGGACGAGCACGTACGGCTCGTGGACGTGGAGCGTGTCGAGGGCGGCTCCGTCGCGACGGGCGTGGAGCGGGATGCGCTGCGCCGGCCGTCCGAGCTTCTCGATGAACCGGTGCGTGTTCCCCGAGCTGCTGGAGAAGTACACGAGCCCGCTCATCCTTCGGCCCCTCTCCCCGTCAGCTGCTGTTCTCGGTCCCGCCTCCGAGGCGGCTGCGCGGTGAGCCGCAAGGCGGAGGAAGAAGCCGCAGCGGCGCTACGGCGCCCGCCGACGACGCTGCGGATCGCCGTCCGTGCGCCTCAGAGGGTCGCGATCTTGTCGGGGCGGAAGCCGGACCAGTGGTCGTCGTCCGTGATGACGACCGGCGCCTGGAGGTAGCCGAGGGCCTTGACGGCCTCGAGGGCCTTCTCGTCCACGGAGAGGTCGAACACCTCGTAGTCGATGCCCTTGCTGTCGAGGGCGCGGTACGTCGCGGTGCACTGGACGCAGGAGGGCTTGGTGTAGACCGTCACAGCCATGGGTGTCGCCTTTCGGAGGGGGTGTCCCGGTGCCGCTCCCCGACCGGCGGCTCGCGATGCGGGCGGGGTCGGAGGGTGGTCCGGGTGAGTTCTGGGTGCCGGTGGGGCTCTCGCTCCGACCTGCTCAGCAATACTACATATAGGGGGCGGGCCGGTGTCAGCCCACTAGACGTAGTAGTTACAGCCGTGTAGTTATCCACCGGTTCCTCCCCCGTTCATCCACAGGCCGGAGCCCGTGGAACCGCGGAAGGACGCGGATCCGGACGAACCATCCACAGGTGTGGACAGAAGGATCCCGTTCACTGTGTACAACGCGCCACGGCGTGTCGGCATGCCCGACCGGTGGGGTCCGCGCGGCGGCTCGACCACAAGATGTGGTGGTCGGATCGCATCGCGGGGCATGCCCGGACGGTACGCCCGACCACCGACACCGCGAACGGTCAGAGGAGCTGCGCGGCCCACTCCCGGGCGACGGCGCGCAGGTGCGGGAGCGGGTCCGCGAGTGCCGCGGACGAGGAGCCGGCCGCCTCCGTCAGCGACACCGCCGCGGTGAAGCCGGGAGTCGGCGCCGCGATCGCCCCAGCGACGAGGAGCGTCCGCGCCCCGGCCGCCTCGGCGAGCGCGAGGACGTGCACCGGGACCTTGCCGGCGGCGGACTGCGCGTCGAAGCGCCCCTCCCCCGTGATGACGACGTCCGCGCCCGCGAGGAGCGCCGGGAGCCCGATCGCCCGTCCGACGGCGTCGGCGCCGGAGGTCGGGCGCGCGCCCCAGGCGAGCAGCCCGAAGCCCGTCCCGCCCGCCGCCCCGGAGCCCGGCGCATCGGGATCCGCGTCCAGGTGCGCAGCGAGACGGCGGAGGCCGCTCTCGAGGAGGAGGACGTCCTCGGGGCCGGCCCCCTTCTGCGGTCCGAAGACGCGGGCCGCCCCGGAGTCGCCGAGCAGCGGGGTCGCGACGTCGCTGAGCACGACCGCGCCTCCGGGCGGCAGAGGACGCAGCCCGCGGAGGTCGGCGGCGGCGAGCGCGGGCAGCGCACCGCCTCCCTCGCCGAGGTCGCGGCCGGAGGTGGTGGAGAAGCGTGCGCCGAGCTCGCGGAGCGCTCCGACTCCGCCGTCGGTCGAGGCGCTGCCGCCGATCGCCAGCAGCAGGGCGTGCGCCCCCGCGTCGAGGGCGGCGGCGATCGCGCGGCCGAAGCCGCGCGTGTGCGCGGTGAGCGGTCGGAGCGGGTCGAGCAGCGTGATGCCGCTCGTGGAGGCGAGCTCGACGACGGCCGTCCCGTCGGGGAGCAGCAGCCACCAGGCGCGGACCGGCCGGGAGTCCGGGCCGGGCACGACGGCCGGCAGCCGCTGCGACCCCGGGACCGCGAGCGCGAAGGCCTCGACCGTGCCCTCTCCCCCGTCGGCCATCGGCGCGAGGACGATCTCGTCCCCCGCGCGCGCAGCGCTCCAGCCCTCGGCGATCGCCCGCGCGACCTCGACCGCGCTCGCCGACCCCTTGAAGGAGTCGGGCGCGACGACGACCCTCAGCCTGCCCACGCGCTCAGTGTGGCACCGCGCCGCCGCTCAGAGCGGGGTCGCGAGCCGGTAGCCGCGCTTGATCACCGTCGCCACGAGCCGCGGTTCGGGGAGAGCCTGACGGAGGCGGCTGACAGCGACGTCGACCGCGTGGTCGTCGAGAACCTCCGGCGCGGAGGCCGCGAGGACGTGACGCGCGACGGTCGCGCCCTCGGCGGCGACGAGAGTCCGGAACAGCGCGAGCGCGACCGGGGTCAGCGCCACCCGGGTCCCGGCCAGGACGGCGTGCCGGCCTCGGAGCTCGAGAGTGCCGAAGGCCGTCTCGATGCGGGGCGACGCCTGCTCGAGGTGCTCGCAGGTCAGGCGGATGAGCGCGCCCATCCGGAACCGGTCCGGCACGACCGGGAGGATCCCTGCCTCGACCAGGGGTGCTGCGGTCACCGGGCCGACGGCGGCGGCGACCACCGTCTCGCGGAAGGCCGCCTGGAGGTCGTCGAGGCGGCCCGCGGCCTCCGCGACCGTGAAGAGCGCCTCCACCGCCGGCGCGCTGGTGAAGGTGACGGCGTCGATGCCCCCTCCGCAGACCGCGTCGATCAGCCGCAGCACCCGGGCGGAGTCCTCGTGCACGCTCCAGCGGTAGGGCGCGGCCGTGAGCACCCGGGCGCCGGCGTCGCGGAGACGCTGCAGCTGAGCCGGGTCGGTGAATCCGTGCAGCTGCACCGCGATCGTGCGGCCGGCGACGCCCTCGCGCAGAGCCAGGTCGACGAGGGAGGTGGTCGTCTCGCGCTCGCTCATCCCGTGGTCGTCGAGACCCGCCGCACGGATCGCTCCGCGCGCCTTGGGCCCGCGGACGAGGATCCGCGCGGAGGACAGCGCGTCGGCCAGCTCGATCCCCGCGGCGTCCGCGGCCTCGAGCCAGCGCCGCAGGCCGTAGGAGGTGGTGGCGAGGAGCACGTCGGGACGGGCGGCGACGATGGCGCGGGTCTCCTCCTCGAGCGCGCCCTCGGTGTCGACGCCGCGCATGCGGATGGTGGGGGCGTGCGTCACGGCGGCACCGCGGCGCTCGAACGCGGCGATCAGGTCCTCGGAGCGGCGGTCGGAGGTGACCCCGATGCGGAAGCCGTCCAGCTGGTCGGGTCGGAACCCCACGGCGGCGTCGGGATCGGTGCCGGTCATGCTCGGCCCCCTCGAGATCTCACGCGGTCAGTGCATCGACCGCTCGGGCGATGCTCTCGGGGTCCCCCGCATCATGGCACGCGGCCTGCCGGACCACCTCGCCGATGACGATCACGGCGGGCGAGCGCGGTGCCAGCTCGGCGAGCAGGCCGAGCACTCCGCCGACCGACGAGACCGTCGTGCGCTGGTCGCGCGACCAGCCCCGCTCGACGATCGCGAGGGGCGTGTCGGCGCGCATCCCCGCGCGCTGCAGCCCGGCGACGAGGTGCGGGAGGGTGTTCACGCCCATCAGCACCACGATCGTCCCGCCCAGCCCGGCCAGATGGCCGAGCTCCTGCTCGCTGAACGGCGCATGGCCCGAGACCACGGTGAAGGCCCTGCTGACCTCGCGATGGGTGACCGGGATCCCGGCGGCGGCGGGCACCGAGATCGCGCTGGTCACTCCGGGGACGACCGTGGAGCCGACGCCGGCCAGCCGGCACGCGCGCACCTCCTCCGACCCGCGGCCGAACACGAACGGATCGCCGCCCTTCAGGCGCACGACGTCCAGACCCGCGAGGGCCCGCTCGATCATCAGCCGCTCGATCTCGTGCTGCGGCACCGCATGATGACCCGGCGTCTTGCCGACGTCGATCAGCTCGGCGCCGGGCGCCCACTCGGCCAGGCCCTCGTGCGGACCGAGCCGGTCGTAGAGCACCACGTCCGCGTCGCGGAGGGCGCGGCGGGCGGCGAGGGTCATCAGATCCGGATCGCCGGGGCCGCCGCCGACGATGCTGACGTGCCCGACCGGCCGGGTCGGCGCGGGGGCCTCGTCGACGATCCAGGGGCAGAGCTCGGCCGCCGCTGCTCGGAGCGGCGCCGGCCCCTCCACCCACACGATCAGGGCCGGGGGCGCCGGGGTGAGCGCGTCCTCCGCCTCGTGCCGCTCGACGAGGGCGCCGGCGGCTCGGTAGCGGGCGAGCACGCGGCGGGTCCCGGAGGCGGTGCCGATCACGAGCACACGGCGTCCGGCGAGGTCGAGGGAGAGCTGCATCACGAGTCCGATCCGATCCCGGCCGGACCGACGGGGATCCTCGGCCCCGCGACCAGCACGGGTCCGTCCGGTCTCTCGTCCCGGCCGGCGGGCCGGACCTGCCCGCGCTCGCGCACGGTCGCGACGCGCGGATCCGCGGTGTCCGGGGCGTTCACGAAGGAGCGGAAGCGGCGGAGCCGGTCGGGATCGGCGAGGGTCGCCGCCCACTCGTCGACGTAGGTGTCGACGTGCGTGGCCATGGCGGCCTCCAGCTCGGCGGCGATGCCGAGCGAGTCCTCGCAGACCACCTCGCGCACGTGGTCGAGTCCGCCGGGGAGCTCCTCCTGCCAGCGGGCGGTGCGCTGGAGCCGCTCGGCCGTGCGCACGTAGTACATGACGTAGCGGTCGATGTAGCGCACCAGGGTCTCGTCGTCGAGGTCCTGCGCGAGCAGCTGGGCGTGCGCCGGCTGGTAGCCGCCGTTGCCGCCGACGTAGAGGTTCCAGCCGAGGTCGCTCGCGATGACGCCGATGTCCTTCCCCCGCGCCTCGGCGCACTCGCGGGCGCAGCCGCTGACCCCGAGCTTGAACTTGTGCGGCGAGCGGAGACCCCGGTACCGCTCCTCGAGGAAGACCGCCATCCCGACCGCGTCCTGGACTCCGAAGCGGCACCAGGTCGATCCGACGCACGACTTGACCGTGCGCAGCGACTTGCCGTACGCCTGACCCGACTCGAAGCCGGCGTCGACGAGGAGGCGCCAGATCTCGGGCAGCTGCTCGAGGCGGGCGCCGAACATGTCGATCCGCTGCCCGCCGGTGATCTTCGTGTAGAGGCCGTACTGCTCGGCGACCTCGGCGATCACCTTGAGCTTCGCCGGCGTGATCTCGCCTCCGGGGATCCGCGGGACGACGGAGTAGGTGCCGTCCTTCTGCATGTTGGCCAGGGCGCGGTCGTTGGTGTCCTGCAGCGGCGCCTGGCCGCCGTCGAGGATGTAGGCGTTCGTCTGGGTGGCCAGGACGGAGGCGATCACCGGCTTGCAGACGTCGCAGCCCAGCCCGGAGCCGAAGCGCTCCATCACCTGCTCGGCCGAGTGCAGCCCGAGGATGCGGACCGACTCGAACAGCTCGCTGCGGCTGAGCGCCACGTGCTCGCAGAGGGCGCGGGAGACCTCGACGCCCGCACGGATCAGCTCCGTGTCGAGCAGCTTCTTCACCAGGGGCACGCACGATCCGCACTGGGTGCCCGCGCGGGTGCAGGCCTTGAGCGGCCCCAGATCGGTGCACCCCTCGCCGATCGCGTGGCGGACCTCGCCGACCGAGACGTTGTTGCACGAGCAGACCTGGGCGTCGTCCGGAAGGTCGCCCGAGGGCGCCTCCGCCCCCGCCGCCGCGAGGTAGGCGCCGGGCTCGGCCGGCAGCTCGCGCCCCAGCAGCGGGCGGAGGGAGGAGTAGGGACCCGCGTCGCCGACGAACATCCCGCCGAGCAGCGTGCGCGCATCGTCCGAGACGACGACCTTCTGGTAGAGACCGCGGGCCGGATCGGCGTAGACGACCTCGAGCGCTCCCTCCGTGGTGCCGAGGGCGTCGCCGAAGCTGGCGACCTCCACGCCCGAGAGCTTGAGCTTGGTGGCGTCGTCGACCCCCGGGAAGGTCGCGTCGCCGCCGAGGATCCGGTCGGCGACCACCTCCGCCATCGCGTTGGCGGGTGCGATGAGCCCGACCGTGCGGCCGGCGATCGCGGCGACCTCGCCGATGGCCCAGACTCCCGCCCTGCTGGTGCGGCAGGCCTCGTCGACGACCACGCCTCCGCGCGGTGCGACCTCGATCCCGACCGCTCGGGCGAGCTCGTCGCGCGCCGTGATCCCGATGGAGAAGACCACGAGATCGGCGCTGATGCTGCTGCCGTCGGTCAGCGCGACGCCGAGCACCGTCCCCGTCGGCGAGGTGAGGATCGCGGTGGGCCGGTTGCCGAGGTGCAGCGCGATCCCCTGCGCCGAGATGATGCGGCCGAGGGCCTGCCCGGCGCCCTCGTCGAGCTGCGCGCTCATCAGCCAGCGGCCGGAGTGGACGAGGGCGGTGCGCGCACCGAGCCGGTGCGCGCCTCCCGCCGCCTCGAGGCCGAGCAGACCGCCGCCGACCACGACCACGATCGCGGGGCGTCCGCGCCGGGCGCGGAACGCGGCGAGCTCGGCGACGAGCCCGTCCACGTCCTCGAGCGTGCGGTAGACGCGGCCGTGCTCGGCGCCCTCGATCGGCGGGACCGTGGCGGAGGAGCCCGTCGCCAGGACGATCTCGTCGCCCTCGAGGGAGCGGCCGTCCGCGAGCTCGACGCGCAGGCGGTCGGGATCGATCGCGACGACACGGGAGGAGGTGATCAGCCGCGCCGACTCCCACAGAGCGCCGTCGCCCAGAGTCAGGTCGTGCTCGCCGTCGAGGCGCTTCGAGAGTGCGACGCGGTCGTAGGGACGGTGCACCTCCTCGCCTAGGACGGTGATCTCCAGCGCCTGGTCGCCGGCCCGGGCGACGAGCGCGTCGACCAGGCGGTGCGCGGCGGGTCCCGCTCCGACGACGAGCACGCGTCGGGGCCGGGCGGCGGGGTTCGCTCCAGGAGTCATGACGTCCACCGTAGGGACGGCCCGTTTCCCCGCCGTTGCCCCTGTGTAACAGCGTGTGACGCGCGCCTCTCGGCGAGCGCCGCAGGCCGTGAGGGCTTCGTTACGCCCGTGACACCGGAGGCGTGCTCGCACGAAACGCGCGATCCCTACCGTTGCCTCATCGCGTCCGACCGGATGCGGTGGCCCACCCGCAGGAAGAAGGCGCAGCGATGACCCTCCTCGATCGGCTCGCCCCCGCGACCGCCACCACCTGGGTGCCGGTCTGCGCCGTCGGCGACCTCGAGCCGCTCTGGGGCGAGGCCGCCCTGGTCGGCGGTGTGCAGCTCGCCCTGTTCCTCCTGCCCGACGGGCGGGTGCGGGCCGTCTCGAACCTCGACCCCGCGACCGGCGCCGCCGTGCTCTCACGCGGCATCGTCGGCTCGCGTCTGGTCGACGGGGTGCAGCGGCCCACGATCGCCTCCCCCCTGCACAAGGACGTCTTCGACCTCGAGACCGGCGCCTGCTTCACACGAGCGGAGCTGCACCTCGCCACCTGGCAGGTGCGCGAGAGCGACGGCACGATCGAGGTCGCCCAGCGGACCGCTCTGGTCGCCGCGTCCCACGGGACCTCCGACGACGACGGGAGGCGTGCCGTCGCCGCGCTGGTCGAGGCGGTCCGCCGGGCCAACCCGGCGCTGGACGTGCTCGACTCCTTCGTCGACGTGCAGCAGCCCGACGTCCCCGCGACCCTGGGTTCTCTCGAGCCGGGCCGGCCGGCGGTGGTCGTGCCGCTGCTGCTCTCGGCCGGCTACCACGTGCACGTCGACCTCGCCGAGGCCGCGGCGGAGGCGGAGCGGCCGGTGCGGGTCTCGGGCGCGCTCGGACCCGATCCCCGCCTGGCGCGCGTGCTCGCCCGCCGGCTCCACGAGGCAGGGCTCGACGACGGCGACCGCGTCGTGCTCGCCGCTGCCGGCTCGAGCGACGCCGGTGCCGTCGCGGACTGCTGGACCACCGGCCGCCTCCTCGCCGCCGAGCTCGGCCGCGAGGTGAGCACCTCGTTCATCTCGGCCGCCGAGCCGCGGATCGCGGAGGCGGTCGCCGCCGAGCGCGCCGCCCACCCCGGCGCGCGCGTCGTGGTCGCCACCTACCTGCTCGCGCCCGGCTACTTCGCCGGCCTGGCCGCCTCCGCGGGGGCCGACCTCGCCTCCGCTCCCCTCCTCACCGCCGTCGATCCGCCCGCCCGCGAGCTGGTCGACATCGTCTCGGAGCTGTTCGGGCGCAACGCCTGACGCCTCCTCCCCGCACCACCACCGCTCCACCTCCCCGTCCCGAGCGCGCCCTCGCGCGCGCCGCCCACCCTCCGGAGGACCACGATGACTGCTGCACCCCCGACCACCGTCCCCACGACCGCCGCCACATCCACCGGCATCATCCGACGGCCGGGCCGCTGGATCGACGGCTGGAACCCCGAGGACCCCGCCCAGTGGGAGGCGGAGGGACGCTCCGTCGCCGCTCGCAATCTGAGGTGGTCGATCTTCGCCGAGTTCCTCGGCTTCGTCGTCTGGCAGCTCTGGTCGGTCGTCGTCGTCTCGCTGCCGGCGGCCGGGTTCGCCTTCGACACCGGGCAGATCTTCTGGCTCATCTCGATGCCGAGCCTCGTCGGCGCCACCCTGCGGATCCCGTACACGTTCATGGTCCCCCGCTTCGGCGGCCGCAACTGGACGATCGTGTCGGCGGGCCTCCTGCTGATCCCGAGCGTCGGACTCGGCATCGCGGTCTCGAATCCGGAGACCCCGTTCGGCGTCATGCTCCTGGTGGCCGCGCTCGCCGGCTTCGGCGGCGGCAACTTCGCCAGCTCGATGGCGAACATCACCTTCTTCTACCCGCACGCGCAGAAGGGCTGGGCTCTGGGGCTCAACGCCGCGGGCGGCAACCTGGGCGCCTCCGTCGCGCAGCTCGTCGTGCCGATCGCGATCACCGTCGGCGCCGCGGCCACGCTGAACCTGCCGATCGCCGGCTTCCTCTGGGTCCCCCTGATCGTCGTGGCGATGATCGGCGCCGCCAAGCGCATGGACAACCTCTCGACCGCGAAGTCCGACGTCGCCGCCTCCCTCGCCGCGCTCCGCGAGCCGCACCTCTGGCTGCTGGCCGTGCTCTACATCGGCACCTTCGGGTCCTTCATCGGATTCGCCGGCGTGTTCCCGAAGCTCATCGCCGACACCTTCCCCGAGTTCTCCGGCTTCGCCGTCGGCTCGGCGACGGTCGGCCTCGCGTTCCTCGGCTCCCTGGTGGGCTCGCTGTCCCGCCCCTCCGGCGGCCGTCTGGCCGACCGCTTCGGCGGAGCGCCTGTCACGGTCCTCGCCTTCGTCGCCATGGGCGCCGGGATCCTCGGCGTGATCGCGACACTGCCGCTCGGCAGCTTCTGGCTCTTCCTCGCCTGCTTCCTCGTGCTCTTCTCGGCGGCCGGCATCGGCAACGGCGCGACCTACCGCATGATCCCCACGGTGTTCGCCCTCCGCGCCCGCCAGCGCGGTGACGACGGCATCGGCGCCCAGCGCACGTCCGCCGCGGCGCTCGGCCTGATCTCGGCGATCGGCGCCTACGGCGGCTTCGTGATCCCCCAGCTGCTCGGCTTCTCCAAGACCGAGTTCGGCGACTACACCACGGCGCTGGGCTGGTTCGTCGGCGCCTATGCGGTGATGCTCGCGATCACGGCCGGCGTCTACCTCCGCCTCGCCGCGAAGACGGGGACCCGGATCTGACGATGAGCGCACCCGCCCCGACCGACTCCCACTGCCCGTACTGCGCCCTGCAGTGCGCGATGACGCTGACACCCGCGGCGGGCCCCGTGCCCCTGGCGGTCGAGGGGAGGGAGTTCCCGACGAACCGGGGCGGGCTCTGCGCCAAGGGCTGGACCTCCGTCGAGCTGCTGGCGAGCGGACAGCGCCTGGTCTCCCCGCTGCTGCGCGGCGCCGACGGCGTCCTCGCGGAGGCGTCGTGGGAGGAGGCGCTCGACGCGATCGCCGGGGCGGTGCGCGGCGTCCGGGAGCGGCACGGCGCCGACGCGGTGGCCGTCTTCGGCGGCGGGGGCCTCACCAACGAGAAGGCCTACCAGCTCGGGAAGTTCGCTCGGATCGCTCTCGGCACCTCCCGGATCGACTACAACGGCCGCTTCTGCATGTCCTCGGCCGCGGCGGCCGGCAACCGCGCCTTCGGCGTCGATCGCGGACTGCCGTTCCCGGTGTCCGACCTCGACGACGCCGACACGATCCTGCTCCTGGGCTCGAACGTCGCCGCGACGATGCCGCCGCTGCTCGCCCACTTCGCCGGTGCCCGCTCGCGGGGCGGCCTGGTGGTCGTCGACCCGCGCCGCTCGGCCACCGCGCGGCTGACGGAGGACGGCGCCGGCACGCATCTGCAGCCCGCTCCCGGGACGGATCTGCCGCTCCTCCTCGGGCTGATCCACCTGGTCTTCGCCGAGGGCCTCGCCGACACCGCCTACCTCGCCGCGCGCACGACCGGCGTCGAGGCCCTGCGCCGCAGCGTCTCGTCGTGGTGGCCGGAGCGCACCTCCGCGGTCACGGGCGTGCCGACCTCGCTCCTCCGCTCCCTGGCGCGCCGGCTCGCCGCGGGGCGGTCGTTCGTGCTGACCGGCCGCGGGGTCGAGCAGCACGTCGACGGCACCGACACCGCGACCGCCGCGATCAACCTCGCTCTCGTGCTCGGCCTGGTGGGTCGCGAGGGGTCGGGGTACGGCACGCTCACCGGTCAGGGCAACGGCCAGGGCGGACGCGAGCACGGACAGAAGGCCGATCAGCTCCCGGGGTACCGCTCCATCCGCGATCCGGAGGCGCGGCGCCACGTCGCCGCCGTCTGGGACGTGACGCCCGAATCGATCCCCGGCCCGGGCCTGCCCGCCACCGCCCTGCTCGCCGAGCTCGGACGCTCCGTGCACTGCCTGCTGGTGCACGGCTCCAACGTGGTCGTCTCGGCTCCGGACGCCGACGCCGTCCGCGCCGGGCTCGAGGCCCTGGACACGCTGGTCGTCTGCGACTTCTTCCTCTCCGAGACCGCCGCGCTGGCCGATGTGGTGCTCCCGGTGCCGCAGTGGGCGGAGGAGGAGGGCACGATGACCTCGCTCGAGGGCCGGGTGCTCCGCCGCCGCCGGGCGATCGACCCGCCGGCAGGAGTGCGCAGCGAGCTCTGGATCATGAGCGAGCTGGCGCGCCGTCTCGACGCCCCCTCGAGCTGGTCGGCGGTCCCCTCGGAGGTGTTCGACGAGCTGGCCCGCGCGTCCGCGGGAGGCGTGGCCGACTACTCCGGCCTCTCGCACGCCCTGCTCGACACCGGGATCGCCGCCCACTGGCCCTACCCCGCGGGCGGCACGGGGACGCCGCGCCTCTTCGCTGAGCGCTTCGGGCACCCCGACGGCCGGGCGCGCCTGGTCGCCGTCATCCCCGCCGTCCCCGTCGTCGTGGACCGCGGCGAGGAGCTGACCCTCGTGACCGGCCGCTACCTCCAGCAGTACCAGTCGGGCACCCAGACCCGGCGGGTCGCGGAGCTCGATGCGGCCCGCCCCGAGGCTCGGCTCGAGATCCACCCGGCGACCGCCTCCCGGCTCGGCGTCCGCGACGGAGCACCTGTGGCGATCGGGAACGCGCGCGGCGTGGTCCGCGCCCGCGCGAGCGTCACCGCGGACATCCGCCACGACACGGTGTTCCTGCCCTTCCACTACGCGGGTGAGCAGTGCGCGAACCTCCTCACCGAGGCCGTCGTGGACCCGGTGTCGTCGATGCCCGAGTTCAAGCGCACGCGGGTCTGGGTCCGCGCGGAAGGGACGGCACATGCCTGAGACACCTCCCGAGCGGATCGTCCTGATCGGCTATGGCCCCGTCGGCTCGCGCTTCGTCGAGGAGCTGCTGCCGGCCGTGCGGGCCGGTCTGGTCGCGCTGACGGTGGTCGGCGCCGAGAGCGACGACCCGTACAACCGTGTCCTGCTCGCGGAGTACGCCGTCGGCCGGGCGACCCGCGAGCGCCTCGACCTCGGCGACCGGACGGCGGCGGAGGCGGCGGGCGTCGTCCTGCGCCTGGGAGCGGCCGTCGTGGGGATCGACCGCGCGCGGAACGTCGTGCGGCTGCACGACGGCGAGCGGCTCCCCTACGACCGCCTCGTCCTGGCGACCGGCGCCCGGGCGAACGTGCCGACCCTCGCCGGGATGGAGCGGGCCCGACGTGAGCGGACGGTGCGCGCCGCCGATCCGGAGTCGCTCGACGCGGGCTCCCGGCCCCTCCCGGAGAGGGTGGTGGCGCTGCGAGACCTGGCCGACGCCCGGGTGGTCCGCGAGGCCGTGCGCTCCGGCGCTCGCCTCGTCGTGCTCGGGGCGGGAGTGCTCGGGATCGAGTTCGCCCTCGCCGCCGCCGAGCAGGGCGCGCAGGTGGTGGTCGTCTTCCACGGCGACATCCCGATGGCCCGCAATCTCGACACGGGCGGGGGGCGGATGCTGGCCGCGGCCGCACGCGCGGCCGGCGTCGAGATGGTGGCGCACGCCCGGTCCGAGAGCGTCCTGCTCGCGCACGACGACCGCGGCCGTGCGCACTTCCAGGCGCTCGTCTGCGCTGACGGCAAGCAGATCGAGGGGGATCTGCTGGTGCTCTCGTGCGGTGTCGGTGCGCGGGTCGAGCTGGCCGCGGGCGCGGAGCTCGCCGTCTCGACCGGGATCCTGGTCGATGAGCAGCTGCGCAGCTGGAGCGACCCGGACGTCTTCGCGATCGGCGACTGCGCGCACGTCGCCCCCCGCGGCTCGGCCCTGCCCGACGGCCGCGTGCCCGGCGGACCGAGCGGACTGATCGGTCCGGGATGGGAGCAGGCGGACCGGCTCGCAGCACGGATCCGGGCGGAGGCGGAGGGCCGCTGCGGCGAGGAGCGCGTCCCCGACGCCCGACCGGCGGTCGTGATGCTGAAGGCCGAGGGCGTCGACCTCGTGGCAGGAGGCGACGTGGCCCCGGAGCCGTGGGACCCGCACCGCCCGGGCGAGGAGCACCTCGAGGTGACGCTGTGGGCTGACCCCTCCCGCGGCGGCTACGCCAAGCTCGTGACCGCAGGAGGAGTGCTGCGCGGGTTCGTCTCGGTGGGTCTGCCCCGGGTCGGCGCCGAGCTCAGCCTCCTCTTCGAGCGGGGCTCGGAGCTGCCGGCGGACCGGTCGAGCCTCCTGCGTCTGGACGCCCCGGATGCGGGCGCCGCGGCGACCGGCGATCCGTTCGCCCCCGATGCCACGGTCTGCTGGTGCAACGGCGTGACGGCGGCGGTGATCACCGATGCGGCTGCGGCGGGACACGGGACGGTCGCCTGCGTCGGGCGGGCGACCCGCGCCGGCACGGGCTGCGGCGGCTGCACCGGTCGTATCGCCGAGCTGCTCGCGCGGACGGCGGTCCCCGCCTGATCGCCGCGAGGACCGGGCCTCGCCGCCTCAGCGGTCGAGCGCCTCCGCGAGGCGCCGGGTGACCGCCCGCAGTTCGAGCTCGGCCCCGCGGACGCGCTCGTCGAGAGCCGCCGCGGTGTCGGCGGCCTGCTCGGCGGCCGCCGCACCCGCCGCCTCGGACGAGGCTCGGTCGGCCGCGACCGACGCGCTGAGCTCGTCCAGCGCCTCCCGGAGGCCCGCCGACTCGTCGCGCAGCACGGAGACGTCGCCCTGCACCGCGCTCAGCTCGCCGCGGAGCCCGGCCACCTCGTCGCGCAGGGCCGCCGTCTCGGCGCGCAGCTCCTCCGTGCGCAGCCGCGCCTGCTCGAACCAGGGGGCGACCAGCCGGTGCACGGCGTCGCGGAGCACGACGCCGCCGCGGCCGAGCCGGGTGGGCGCGGAGCCGGGGTCCTGGAGGAAGTCGTGGTCAGTGGTCATCGTCGTGGTCCCGTCCGGAGAAGCGGCGGTGGAGCACGTCCATCGCCCGCAGATCCTTGTCCATGATGTCGGCCTCGAGGGTGGTGTCGGCGAGGCGGTCGGCGAGGCCCGGCCGGGAGCGGCGCTCGAGCGAGGCCTCGATCAGCTCGACGGAGCGCTCGAACGAGAGCGGTCCGCGCGCCGCGGCCCGGCCCCGCCGACCGAGCGCCTCGAGGTCCACCGCCCCGCTCGCCACGTCCCGCATCGCCTCGAGGAGCGCCGGGGCGGAGCGGGTGATCTTGATGCAGTCGACGCCGTCGATGAGGAACTCCGCTACTCCGCTGGCCGCCGTCACGATCGGCACGGCGCCCGCCGCGGCCGCCTCGACCGGCGCGACGCCGAACGCCTCTCCGGCCCAGGTCGGGAAGAGGAACGCGTCGGCGCGGCCGTGCGCGGCGAGCACCTCGGCGTGCGGCGTCGCTCCGTGGAACTCGACCAGGCCGGCCAGGCCCGCCTCGTCCGCCCGGGCGCGCCAGCCGTCCACGTCTCCGTCGCCGTAGAGGTCCACGCGGAAGTCGCGGGTCTCCTCCGCGAGAGACGCCGCCGCCTCCAGCACCAGCCCGACGCCCTTGTGCTCGCCGAGCGACGCGGCGAACGTGAACCGGGTGGTCCCGCCCTCGCGGTAGCGCCGCGGCTCCGCGGTGTCGGGGGGAACGGACACTCCGCGCCCGATCACCTCGACCTCGCCCAGGCTCAGCCCGCCGGCCTCGATCGCGTCGACGAGGGAGCGGCTGACCGCGACGATCTCGCCGCGGTCGAAGTGGTCGGGGGCCTGGGCGCCGTAGACGCGGAGCACGCGCTCGGGCAGCCCGTCGACCAGGGCGTTCGGGATGCGGTCGCCGAGGTTCCACATCCACGGCGCCTCCACCGCCCGCAGCAGGTCGATCATCGCGAGGCCGCCGATCCCGAGCAGGTTGAAGGCCACCACGTGGGTCGGCGCGAAGTCGCGCAGCTCCTCGAGCAGGATGCGGGTGTTCTCGAACCGCGAGACGGCGCTCTCGTGGTGCAGCAGCTGAGCGATCTCGCCGCCCGTCTGCGGCAGCGGGAAGTAGGTGCGCAGGCTCAACGTGCGGTGCACCTCGACGCCCGAGGGCTCCGGCGGCAGGTAGGTCGGCGTGGTCAGCACGCGCACGGTGTGGCCGCGGGCCGCCATCGCCTCCGCGACGCGCGCACAGGTCATCTCGTATCCGCCGAGCACCTGGGGCGGATAGAGGTTGCTCACGAACAGCAGGCGCATCAGCGCACCTCCCCTCTCGCGGAGGCGTCCGCCGCGATCCGCGCCGTCACCTCGGGCGTGTAGGCCGCGCGGGCCTGGCGGTCGTTGCCGCCGTCCCAGTAGTTGACGAGGTAGAGCCCGGACTGCTGCGTGCGCGGCACGAACGGGAACAGCTGGGCCCGGGGCTCGATCTGCGCGATCCGGTAACCGGCGTCGACCGCGCGCACGTGCAGCCAGATGTCGTCGGCGTCCGGGGCGATCTCGCGGAACGCCTCCCCGTGCGCGGCGATCTCGCCGAGGAGCGCGGCGGGCAGCAGCTGCCCGGAGACGGAGGTGCCGAAGACGTCGGTCGACGCGCGCGTGTCGGCGACCGGCGTCCAGCTCGTGTACGGAGCCACGGCGCCGTCGACGATCCCCACCCGGTGGGCGCGGTAGCAGAGCACGGTCTCGCGGGGGTAGCGCGAGCGGGCGTCGAGCAGGCCCCTCAGCCAGGTGCGCGGGTACACGATGTCGTCGTCGGAGGTGACGAGGTCGCGCTCCCCCGCCCGGCCCGAGAGCAGGTGCGGGTAGTACTTCGTGTGCACGCGGTAGCCGTCGACCAGGCGGATCTCGACGCCGCGGCGGCGGAGGCGTCGCAGCGGCGCGGGCAGGTCGGCGTGCAGGGCCGGGTCGTCGAGCCAGAGCACCAGGCGCGCGGGCCGGGCGTCGCCGCGGGCGATGGACTCGAGCGCCACGTGGACCCGCTGCAGCCGCTCGCCGTGCGTGGTCATCGTCACCACGACCTCGCCCGCCGGATCGACCGCGGAGCGGCGGGAGAAGCGGTTGGCCAGATCGAGCAGCAGCAGCTCGCGCCGGAGCGCGGGCGAGGGGTGGTCGATCGGCCGGGCGGCGATCACGGCGGCGCGGCGCTCCGAGAGGCGCTGAGGGGCGGAGCAGACGACCCGGGCCGCGGAGCGCAGCCGCGTGCGGGGGCGGACACGACGGCCCAGCGCCGCGAGGCGCGTGCGGGGCCGGACGCGCCGGCCGACGGCGGCGAGAGCGGGATGCATCGGTCCAGGTTAGCCGGAGGCGCCCGGGGGCCCTGCGCCGGTCAGGGCTCGTCGACGACCGCGAAGGCCCGCACCGGGAAGGTCCCGAAGCCCCGCACCTTCGGCGGCACGGCGGTGAAGCGCGCCCCTGTCGCCGGCAGCCCGCCGAGGCCGGTGAGGTGCTCGACGACGTGCACTCCCGCGGCGAGGAGGGCCGAGTGCGCGGGCCGCGATCCGCCCGACTCCGTGTCGTCGATGTTCACCGAGTCGATGCCGACCAGCACCGCGCCGGCGGCGACGAGCGCCTCCGCCGCCTCGCCGCTGAGGAAGGGGGCGCCCCTGCCGTACCCGGGCGTGGCGAAGTGCGCGTCCCAGCCGGTGCGGAGGAGGACGGCGGCGCCGCGGACGTCGAGTCCCGCGACCGCGTCCGCACTGATGCCCCGTCCGGTGGCTCCGGTCGCGTCGACCACGACGGCAGGCAGATCGACCAGCGTCTCGAGGCGGAGAGCGGCGAGATCGGCTCCGCCCTCGTAGCGGTGGAACGGGCTGTCGAGGTAGGTGCCCGTGTTCCCGATCATCTCGATGACGTCCATCGCGAACTCGGTGCCGGGCGCGTAGGAGGCGCGGGACGCCTCACGCGTGAGGTGCGGCCGGATGCGCGGAGCGGGCAGGCCCGGGTAGGTCACCAGCCCGTCCGCGACGGTGTGGCTGAGGTCGACGAAGCGGCGCGAGGAGGTCATGCGCCCGATCCTGGCAGGGGCCGGATCGGGCGCACCATCGAGATGCCGCCCCGCGGGGCGGCGTTCCCGCCTCTACTTCTTCGGCAGCGCCGCCGACAGGTCCGCGATCAGGTCGGACGAGTCCTCGAGGCCCACCGAGAGGCGCACCAGCGACTCCGAGACCTCCAGCGGCGTGCCCTTCACCGACGCGTGCGTCATCTCGCTCGGGTAGCCGATCAGCGACTCGACGCCGCCCAGTGACTCCGCGAGCTGGAACAGCTCGGTCGACTCGGCGAACTTCCGGGCCGCGCGCGGCGTCGCGAGCTCGAGCGAGAGCATCCCGCCGAACCGCGACATCTGGCGCTTCGCCAGCTCGTGGCCGGGGTGCGAGGGCAGGCCCGGGTAGTGCACGGCCGTCACCGCCGGGTGCTCGACGAGGAACTCGGCGACCGCCTGCGCGTTGACGGAGTGGCGCTCCATCCGCACCCCGAGGGTCTTGATGCCGCGGACCGTGAGCCACGCGTCCATCGGGCCCGAGATCGCTCCGACCGCGAACTGCAGGAACGCGATCTTCTCGGCCAGCGGCCCCGAGCGCAGGGCGAGCGCGCCGCCGACGACGTCCGAGTGGCCACCGAGGTACTTCGTGGTCGAGTGCACGACCACGTCGGCACCGAGGGCCAGCGGCTGCTGCAGGGCGGAGGAGGCGAACGTGTTGTCGACGACGACGATCAGGTCGTGCGCGTGGGCCAGGTCGGCGAGCTCGGCGATGTCGCTGATGGTCATCAGCGGGTTCGACGGGGTCTCGACCCAGAGCATCTTCGTCTCACCGGGGACGATCGCCCGCTGCACCTCGCGGAGGTTCGACATGTCGACGGCCGTGTTGCGCACGCCCCAGGCGCTGTGCACCCGGTCGATCAGGCGGTGGCTGCCGCCGTACGCGTCGTTGCCCAGGACGACGTGGTCGCCGGGCGCGAGGGCGGCGCGCAGCAGGGTGTCCTCGGCCGCGAGGCCGGAGGAGAAGGAGTAGGCGACGTCCGCACCCTCGAGCGAGGCGATGAGCTCCTGGAGCGAGTCGCGCGTCGGGTTCGCCGAGCGGGCGTACTCGTAGCCGCCCCGGAGACCGCCGATGCCGTCCTGGACGAACGTGGAGGTCATGTAGACGGGCGGCACGACCGCGCCGGTGGTCGGATCGAACTCCTGGCCGGCGTGGATGGCGCGGGTGTCGAAGTGCTGCTTCTTGGGCATGGTGCGGGCTCCCTGGGTCGGAGGTGCGGAGGCGGCGGCCGTCAGGCCGTGGCGTAGGTGAGGAGGTCCTGTCGGGTGATCACCGCGACGGGCTTGCCCTCGTCGGTGACGAGGAGGGCGCTGCGCTCGGTGAGCGCGGCGCGGGCGGCGGTGATGCTCTCGCCGAGCCCGATCAGCGCGAGCGCGTCGCCCACGCAGTCGCCGAGCGGGTCGTTCATCGAGGCGGATCCGGCGAAGACGCGGTCGAGCAGCTCGCGCTCGTCGACGGCTCCGACGACCTCGCCCATCACGACGGGCGGCTCGGCGGTCAGCACCGGCAGCTGCGAGACGCCGTACTCGGTCATGATGCCGATCGCGTCGCGGATCGTGTCGGTCGGGTGAGCGTGCACGAGCGCCGGGAGGTCGGCCTGCCCGCTCGCCGCCCGCGCGCGGAGCACGTCGCGGACGGTGCCCTCGTCGCGCATCTCGAGGAAGCCGTAGGAGCGCATCCAGCGGTCGTTGAAGATCTTGCCGAGGTAGCCGCGCCCGCCGTCCGGAAGGAGCACGACGACGACGTCGTCCGGCCCGAGACCGGCGGCGGCCTTGAGCGCGACGGAGACGGCGAGCCCGCTCGATCCGCCGACGAGCAGCCCCTCCTCGCGGGCGAGGCGGCGGGTCATCGCGAACGACTCGGCGTCGCTGGAGGCGATGATCCGGTCGACCACGCTCGGGTCGTACGCGCTCGGCCAGAAGTCCTCGCCGACGCCCTCGGTCAGGTACGGGCGACCGCCGCCGCCCGAGTAGACGGAGCCCTCGGGGTCGGCGCCGACGATCTGCACGCGGCCCTCCGACACCTCCTTGAGGTAGCGGCCGACGCCGCTGATGGTGCCGCCCGTGCCGACTCCCGCGACGAAGTGGGTGAGCCGGCCGGCGGTGTCGCGCCAGATCTCGGGGCCCGTGGTCTCGTAGTGGCTGAGCGGTCCGTTGAGGTTCGCGTACTGGTTGGGCTTGAAGGCGCCGGGGATCTCGCGGGCGAGGCGGTCCGAGACGGAGTAGTAGGAGGCGGGGTCCTCCGGAGCGACGGCCGTCGGCGTCACGACGATCTCGGCCCCGTAGGCGGTGAGGACGTTGCGCTTGTCCTCCCCCACCTTGTCCGGCAGCACGAACACGCAGCGGTAGCCGCGCTGCTGCGCGACGAGGGCGAGGCCGATGCCGGTGTTGCCGCTGGTCGGCTCCACGATGGTGCCGCCGGGCTTCAGCAGCCCGTCGCGCTCGGCGGCGTCGATGATGCGGGTCGCGATGCGGTCCTTCGACGAGCCGCCGGGGTTCAGGTACTCGACCTTGACCAGCACGGTCGCCTGCACGCCCGCCGCGACCGGACCCAGCTTCACCAGCGGGGTGTCGCCGATGAGGTCGAGCACCGAATCGGCGTAGGCCATCCCGGTCTCCGGGCGTGCGGGAAGGGCGCGATCCAGGCTCATCCCGCCAGCGTAGCAACCGGCTGCGGGCGTGTGACGGGGGTGGGCGGAGGCACAGGGAGCGGTCTCGGGAGGGGAGTGCCGCCGGTCGCGCCGGTGCCCTATCGTGGGGGTCCGCGAGCGCCGCGGTCGACCCGGAACGGACCCCGAATGACCTCACCGATCGCCGCACCGCCGCGGCGTCCGGCCGACATCCACCTCCTCCGCCTGCTCGGCCCGGCGCTGGTCGCCGGAGTCGCCTACCTCGACCCGGGCAACGTCGCCAGCAACATGACGGCCGGCGCCCGGTTCGGCTACCTCCTGGTCTGGGTGGTGGTGCTCGGCAACCTGATGGCCTGGCTCATCCAGTACCTCTCGGCGAAGCTCGGCCTGATGACCGGCCGCAGCCTCCCCGAGCTGCTCGGCGACCGCCTGCGCGGCCGCTGGGGCCGCCGGGCCTACTGGCTGCAGGCCGAGACGGTCGCGATGGCGACCGACCTGGCCGAGGTGATCGGCGGCGCGATCGCGCTGAACCTGCTCTTCGGACTGCCGCTGCTGGCCGGCGGCGTGGTCACCGGCGCGGTCTCGCTGGTGCTGCTGCTCGTGCAGACTCGGGGCGGGGCGCAGCCGTTCGAGCGGGTGATCACGGCGCTGATGGTGCTGATCGCCGTCGGCTTCACGGTCGGCGTGGTCGTCGATCCGCCGGACGCGGGCGCGACCGTCGCCGGTCTCGTGCCGCGCTTCGAGGGCTCGGAGTCGGTGCTGCTCGCCGCCTCGATCCTCGGCGCGACCGTCATGCCCCACGCGATCTACGCCCACTCCGCGCTCGCCCGCGACCGCTTCGGACACGTCGAGGGCGTCGGCGCGCGCCGGAGGATCCTGGTCGCCACCCGGATCGACGTGACGATCGCGCTCGCCATCGCCGGCACCGTGAACCTCGCGATCCTGCTCCTCGCCGCGCACTCCCTCGCGGGAGTCGCCGGGACCGACAGCCTCGAGGGCGCCCACGCGGCCATCGGAGCGGCGCTCGGACCGGTGGTCGCGACCCTGTTCGCCGTCGGCCTGCTCGCCTCCGGCCTCGCCTCGACCTCGGTCGGCGCGTACGCGGGCGCCGAGATCATGCACGGTCTGCTCCAGGTGCGGGTGCCGCTCGTCGCCCGTCGTCTGGTCACGCTGATCCCGGCGCTCCTGGTGCTCGCGATCGGCTTCGACCCGACGCGCGCGCTGGTGCTCAGCCAGGTGGTCCTGTCGTTCGGCATCCCCTTCGCGCTCGTGCCGCTCGTGATCCTGACGTGCGACCGCCGCCTGATGGGCGACCAGACGAACCGCTGGTTCACCACCCTCGCCGCCGCTCTGGCCGCCGTCTTCCTCATCGTCCTGAACGGCCTGCTGCTCTGGCTCACCTTCGCCCCCTGAGCGGAGCGGCGGCGCGCCGTCCCACTCCTCCGCGGCCTCCTCTCCCGCTGATCGAGCGGCCCGCTCCTCGGGCGCATCGAGATCCCCCTGACCGCGCATTGATCCGATCCGAAGCCTCGCTCGTTATCCTCTGAGAGCGCCTCTCAGGCGCCTGCGCCCGCCCCAGGCGCCTTCCGCCCTCAGAACGAGAGACGCCGCCGTGCCCAAAGACACGATGTCCGCCAAGAACCGCGCCCGACAGGAGAAGCTCGAGGCCTACAAGCGCGAGCAGGACCGCCGCAAGCGCGGCTCCCGCATCTGGATCTGGTCGCTGTCGGCCCTGGCCGTCCTCGCGGTCGGCGGGATCGTCGCGGTCACCGTCTTCGGGAACCAGCAGATCGTCGAGGCGCGCGAGATCGACGGCCTGCAGACCTTCGACAACGACGCCACCCACGTCGCCGGCGCCGTCGACTACCCGCAGACCCCGCCGGCGGGCGGACCGCACAACGCCGTGTGGATGAACTGCGGCGTCTACGACGAGCCCGTCCCGAACGAGAACGCGGTGCACGACCTCGAGCACGGCGCCGTCTGGGCCACGTACGACCCCGAGCTCCCGCAGAGCGAGGTCGACGCGCTGATCGCCGCGATGCCCGACACCTACTCCGTCGTCTCGCCCTACGAGGGCCTCGAGTCGCCCATCGTGCTGAGCGCCTGGGACGCCCAGGTCGCGATCGACTCGCCCGAGGACCCCCGCATCGACGCCTTCGTCGAGCGCTTTTGGCAGTCCTCGAGCGCTCCGGAGCCCGGCGCCCCCTGCACCGGAGGGATCGATGCGCCCGGCAAGCAGTAGGGGCCGGATCCTCGTCGCCGCGGTCGCCGTGGTCGCGCTCCTCCTCGGGGCGGCCGGCGGCTACCTCTTCGGCGCGCTCGCCCCGTTCGCCTCCGCCGCGACGCCCTCGAGCGCCAGCGCCGAAGCGGGCTTCGCGCGCGACATGCAGGTGCACCACCTGCAGGGCGCCGAGCTGGCGATGATCGCCCGCGAGCGCAGCGCCGACGACGAGGTCCTCACTGTCTCGAAGGACATCCTGCTCACCCAGCAGCAGCAGGCCGGGCAGCTCTTCGGCTGGCTGAACTCGTGGGGCCTGCCGCAGGCTGCTCCGGAGCCCTCGATGACCTGGATGGGCCGGCCGACCCTGGCCGGAGCCGCCGACGAGCACTCGTCGATGGGGATGGGGACCGAGGACGGAGTCGTGCCGGCGAGCATGCCCGGTCTCGCGACACCGGACCAGATCACCGCCCTCAGCAGCGCGTCGGGCCGCGACTTCGACCGGATGTTCCTCGAGCTGATGATCGCCCACCACCGCGGCGCGATCGATATGGCCGAGGCGCTGCTCGCCCGGAGCCGCGTGACGGTCGCCACCGACTTCGCCTCCTCCGTCGTGAAGGCCCAGGAGGCCGAGATCTCGCTGATGGAGCAGATGCTCGAGGACCGGCCGGCGGAGTGACCGCCTCCGGCGCGCACGACATCGGCTGAGACTGGTGCGCCTCCCCCACCGGGAGGGGCACGTGCTCTCCGCCGACGTCGTGCACGGGGCCCGGCGACTCAGACGGCGTCGGCTGCGAGTAGCCCCGCGGAGTCCGGCCGCCGATCCGCGGCTCAGCCCTGGAGGGCCGACTCCGTCTGCTGTGCGTAGAGCGAGGCGTAGAGGCCGCCGAGGCCGAGCAATTCGCGGTGGGTGCCCGATTCGACGATCCGTCCGCCCTCGACCACGTGGATGACGTCGGCCGACACGATGGTCGAGAGCCGGTGAGCGATCGCGATGGTGGTGCGGCCGCGGGCGGCGTCGTCGAGCGCGGTCTGGACGATCCGCTCCGAGACGGTGTCGAGGGCGCTGGTCGCCTCGTCGAGGATGAGGACCGCCGGGTCCTTCAGCAGGACGCGGGCGATCGCGAGCCGCTGCTTCTCGCCTCCGGAGAGCCGGTAGCCACGCTCGCCGACCAGCGTGTCGTAGCCGTCGGGGAACGACGTGATCGTCGCGTGGATGTTCGCGGCGCGGGCGGCCGCCTCCAGCTCCTCCTGCGTCGCGTCGGGGCGGGCGTAGCGGAGGTTGTCGCCGATCGTCGCGTGGAAGAGGTAGGTTTCCTGGCTGACGATGCCGATGTGCGAGACGAGCGACTCCTGCCGCAGCTCGCGCACGTCGGTACCGGCGAAGCGCACCGCTCCCCCGGCCACGTCGTAGAGGCGCGGGACGAGGTACGAGATGGTGGTCTTGCCCGCGCCGGAGGGACCGACGAAGGCGACGAACTGGCCCGGCTCGATCGCGACCGAGACGTGGTCGAGCGTCGGGCGCGCGTCCTCCGCCTGGTCGGGGTAGCGGAACACGACGTCGTCGAGCTCGACCCGGCCGAGCTCGCCCGAGACCTCGCGTGCATCTGCCCTGTCCGTGATCGCCGGGCGCAGGTCCAGGTACTCGAAGATGCGGGCGAACAGCGCTCCGGCCGTCTGCAGGTCGAGCGCGACGCGCATCAGGCCCAGGAGCGGCCACATCAGGCGCGCCTGCACGGTGGTGAAGGCCACGACGGTCCCGGCGGTGACGGTGGTGCCGCCGAGGATCAGCCAGGCGGCCACGAGGTACACGATCACGGGGATGACGGAGAGGAAGATCTGCACCATCGCGAAGAACCACTGGCCGGACATCTGCTGCCGCACCTGGAGCTCGATCTGGCGGCCGTTCTCGTCGGCGTAGCGCGTCACCTCCGACTCCTGGCGGCCGAAGCTCTTGGCCAGGAGGATGCCCGAGACGCTCAGGGTCTCCTGGGTGATCGCGGTCATCTCGGACAGCGACTCCTGCGTCTTCGTCGCGATGCGCGCCCTCACCTGGCCGACGCGGCGCTGGGCCACGACGAGCACCGGAGTGAGGACGAGGGCGACGATCGTCATCTGCCACGAGAGCAGGAGCATCGCGACGACGGCCGCGATCACGGTGACGGTGTTGCCGAGGACGCTCGAGACGGTGTTCGTGAGCACGTTGGCCACGCCGCCCACGTCGTTGGCGAGGCGCGACTGGATGACGCCGGTGCGGGTGCGGGTGAAGAAGCCGAGCTCCATCGCCTGCAGGTGTCGGAAGAGGCGGATGCGCAGCTCCCCCATGACCGTGTTGCCGACGGTCGCGGTGAGGTAGGTCTGCCAGACGCCGAGGATCGCCGAGAACGCCCAGACCAGCACCATGACGCCGACCAGCTCGAGCAGC
>NZ_PSWE01000033.1:0-37514 GCF_002932195.1 Rathayibacter sp. AY1C4
GGGCAGGTCCGCCAGGGCGCCGAGCTCCTGCCAGCCCGAGGGGAAGCGGTGCGGCACGTCCTCCGCGTGGTTCGCCCCCGCCTGCCCGCCCGAGGGCGACGCCGGCACCGGCATGGTGGCGACCAACTCCGTCGCCCCGCGCACCGGCAACGTCAGCGCCGGCACCAGCATCTTCGCCATGGTCGTCCTCGAGGGCCCGCTGGAGAGCGTGCACCACGAGCTCGACCTCGTCGCGACCCCCGCCGGCGACCTCGTCGCGATGGTCCACTGCAACAACGGAGCCAGCGAGCTCGCCGGCTGGGTCGGCCTGTTCTCGCGATTCGCCGCCGCATCCGGCGGACCCTCCGACAGCGACGCCGTCTACGGCACCCTCTTCGCCGAGGCGCTCGAGGGCGAGGCGGACGCGGGCGGACTGCTCGCCTACAACCACCTCGCGGGCGAGCCGATCGCCGGCCTGGTCGAGGGCCGCCCGCTCGTCGTGCGCACCCCCGACTCGCGCCTCACGCTCGCCAACTTCATGCGCGCGCAGCTCTACGGCGTGTTCGGCACCCTGGCGCTGGGCATGCGCGTCCTCGCAGGGGAGGGCGTCCGGATCGACGAGATGTTCGCGCACGGAGGCATGTTCCGCACCGCCGGGGTCGCCCAGCGCTTCCTCGCCGGCGCGCTCGACGCCCCCGTCTCGGTCGCCGCGACCGCCTCCGAGGGCGGCCCGTGGGGCATGGCGGTGCTCGCCGCCTACCGCCTGCAGAGCGGAGTCGCGCTCGACGCGTACCTCACCGATCAGGTCTTCGGCGACTCCGGCTTCGAGACCGTCGCCCCCGACGCGGACGACGTCGCCGGCTTCTCCGCCTACCTCGAGCGCTACCGCGCCGGCCTCGCCGTCGAGCAGACCGCCGTCGAGACCCTCACCGACCCGCAGAACCAGGGAGCCACCGCATGACCACCCAGACCCCCGCCGTCGAGGAGGCGATCGCCCGCGTCCGCGAGGACGTCGCGCGGCTGCACTCCGAGCTCGTCCGCTACGGCCTCGTCATCTGGACCGGCGGCAACATCTCGGGCCGCGTGCCCGGTGCCGACCTCTTCGTGATCAAGCCCAGCGGCGTCTCCTACGACGACCTCGCGCCCGAGAACATGATCCTCTGCGACCTCGACGGGAACGTCGTCCCCGGCACCCCCGGCAGCGACCGCAGCCCCTCCAGCGACACCGCGGCGCACGCCTACGTGTACCGCGAGATGCCCGAGGTCGGCGGAGTCGTGCACACGCACTCCACCTACGCGACCGCGTGGGCGGCCCGCGCCGAGTCGATCCCCTGCGTCATCACCGCGATGGCCGACGAGTTCGGCGGGGAGATCCCCATCGGCCCGTTCGCGATCATCGGCGACGACTCCATCGGCCGCGGCATCGTCGCGACCCTCAGCGGCCACCGCTCGCGCGCGGTCCTGATGCAGAACCACGGCGTCTTCACCATCGGCAAGGACGCGAAGGACGCCGTCAAGGCGGCCGTCATGGCCGAGGACGTCGCCCGCACCGTGCACCTCGCGCGCCAGGGCGGCGAGCTCGTCCCCATCCCGCAGGAGTCGATCGACGCCCTGTTCGACCGCTACCAGAACGTCTACGGACAGAACCCCACCGGAGCCATCGCATGAGCGTGTACCAGAGCATCATCCCCGACCTCGCCACCCGCACCGTCTGGTTCCTGACCGGCAGCCAGGACCTCTACGGCGAGGACACCCTCCGCCAGGTCGCCGAGCAGTCGCAGGCCGTCGTCGCGCAGCTCAACGAGGCGAGCGCGATCCCCGTGACCGTCGAGTGGAAGCCGGTGCTGAAGAGCTCCGACGCCATCCGCCGCACCATGATCGAGGCGAACTCCGACGACTCCGTGGTGGGCGTCATCACCTGGATGCACACCTTCAGCCCCTCGAAGATGTGGATCCACGGCTTCGACGCGCTCGCCAAGCCGCTGCTGCACTTCCACACCCAGGCGAACGTCGCCCTGCCGTGGCAGGACATCGACTTCGACTTCATGAACCTCAACCAGGCCGCGCACGGCGACCGCGAGCACGGCTACATCCTCAGCCGGATGAGCGTGCCCCGGAAGACCGTCGTCGGCCACGCGAGCGACGCTCGCGTCACCGAGGCCATCGGCACCTGGTCGCGCGCGGCCGCAGGCTGGTCCGCCTCGCAGAGCATGAAGGTCGCCCGCTTCGGCGACAACATGCGCAACGTCGCCGTCACCGAGGGCGACAAGACCGAGGCCGAGATCCGCCTCGGCGTCAGCGTCAACACCTGGGGCGTGAACGAGCTCGTCGAGCGCGTCGACGCCGCCACCTTCGAGCAGATCGACGCCCTCGTCGCGGAGTACGTCGAGAGCTACGACGTGGTCCCCGAGCTGCTCCCCGGCGGCGAGCGCCACGAGTCGCTCCGCTACGGCGCCGCGGTCGAGATCGGCCTGCGCTCGTTCCTGGAGGAGGGCGGCTTCGAAGCGTTCACCGACAGCTTCGAGGACCTCGGCGGGCTCCGCCAGCTCCCCGGACTCGCCGTGCAGCGCCTCATGGCCGACGGCTACGGCTTCGGCGGAGAGGGCGACTGGAAGACCGCCGTCCTCATCCGCATCGCCGCCGTCATGGGCGCCGGCCTCCCCGGCGGCACCAGCCTGATGGAGGACTACACCTACGACATGACGCCCGGCGAGGAGCTCATCCTCGGCGCGCACATGCTCGAGGTGTCGCCGTCCCTGTCGTCGAAGCGCGCCTCGCTCGAGATCCACCCGCTGGGCATCGGCGGCCGCGAGGACCCGGTGCGCCTGGTCTTCACCGCCGACGCCGGCCCCGCCGTGGTGGTCGCCCTGAGCGACGTCCGCGAGCGCTTCCGCCTGGTCGCGAACAAGGTCCAGAACGTCGAGCCGCCCCAGACGCTCCCGCACCTGCCCGTCGGCCGCGCCGTCTGGCAGCCCGCCCCGGACTTCGGCACCAGCGCCGCCGCCTGGATCACCGCCGGTGCCGCGCACCACACGGTGATGACGACGCAGATCGGGCTGGAGGCGTGGGAGGACTTCGCCCGCATCGCCGGCGTCGAGCTCCTCGTGATCGACGAGTCGACCACCCTCCGCGGCTTCGAGTCCGACATCCGCTCGAACGCGGCGTACTACCGCCTCTCCCAGGGCCTGTAGATCCTGCGAGGCCGGACGGCCGGCTCCCTGCGGGGGGCCGGCCGTTCCGTCGTTCCCGGCGAGCCGCCGGGTCGGGGCGGGGGGCCCGCCGCCGAGACCGACCTGGATCACGTCGGCGATCGAGGTCGGATCGCCCTCTCCGGCCCGTTCGGCGCCCGCTGCAGCGTCCTGGCCCCGGTTGCGGACGCGGTCGCAGCACGACGGAGGCCGGGAGGCCCGGACGGCCCTCGCGGGCAGTCGGTCCTTCCGGCCTCCGGGACGCAGGCGTGCGGCGGACGGTCAGTCGCGCGAGGTCGAGAACGCCGCGTCGAAGGCGTCGGCCGGCGGCGTGATCGCGTTGAGCTTCCGCACGAAGGCCAGGGCCTCGGGGGCGCCGTCGAGGCGGTCCATGCCGGCGTCCTCCCACTCGACGCTGGTCGGGCCGGTGTAGCCGATCGCGTTGAGCGCGCGGAACACCGGCTCCCACGGGACGGCGCCGTGCCCGGTCGAGACGAAGGTCCACCCGCGGCGCGGGTTCGCCCACGGCAGGTGCGAGCCGAGGACGCCGTTGCGGCCGTCGAGGTTGGTGACCGACTCCTTCACGTGAACGTGGAAGATGTGGTCGGCGAAGTCGAGCACGAACGCGACGCTGTCGAGCTGCTGCCAGACGAAGTGCGACGGGTCGAAGTTGAAGCCGAACGAGGCGCGGTGGCCGATCGCCTCGAGGGTGCGCTTGGCGGTCCAGTAGTCGTAGGCGATCTCGCTCGGGTGCACCTCGAGCGCGTAGCGGACGCCGACCTCCTCGAAGACGTCGAGGATCGGGTTCCAGCGGTCGGCGAAGTCCTGGTAGCCGGCGGCGATCCACTCGTCGGAGGCGGGCGGGAACATGGCCACGCCCTTCCAGATCGACGAGCCGGAGAAGCCGTTGACCTGCGTCACGCCGAGCGCGGCGGCGAAGCGGGCGGTGTCCTTGAGGTCCTGGGCGGCGCGCTGCCGGACGCCCTCGGGGTCGCCGTCGCCCCAGACGCGGTCGCTGAGGATGTCGCGGTGGCGCTCGTCGATCGGGTCGTCGCAGACCGCCTGGCCGGTGAGGTGGTTCGAGATCGCGAACACCTGGAGGCCGTTGCGCTCGAGGATGTCCTTCCGGCTCTGCACGTACTCCGCGTCGTCCCAGCGCGCCACGTCGATGTGGTCGCCCCAGCAGGCGATCTCGAGGCCGTCGTAGCCCCACTCCCCCGCGAGGCGCGCCACCTCCTCGAAGGGGAGGTCCGCCCACTGGCCGGTGAAGAGGGTGATCGGTCGCGTCATCGCGGATTCCTAACTCTCGACTCCCGCGCGCCGTCGCACCGGGAGAGGTAATTTGAGGGTTCACGCAACATATCAGGCACTCCCGCGAGCCCGAAAGGAACCGATCATCGCCCCGATCGCCGGCGCACTGTCGCGCACGCCCACCCTCGTCACCGCCACTGCGGCCCCGACCTGGGAGGAGGGCCTGATCGTCGGCAGCGGCCGCGTCGGCGCCGTGGTGCACGGCCCGGCCGACTCCCTGACCGTCCCGCTCGCCCACGAGCGCTGGTTCCTCCCCGTCAATCCGCGCCCGGACGCGCCCGACCTCGCCGGCGTCCGCGACGAGCTGCGCGGCGCCCTGCTGGCCGGCGACTCCGACACCGCCACCGCCCTGCTCGCCCGCGCCGCCCGCGACAGCGGCTACGACGGCGGCCTGATCTGGACCGACCCGCTCGGCCTCTGCGCGACCGTCACGCTGCGCACCCCTGGCGGCGTCGCCTCCGCGGTCCGCCTGATCGATCCGCTCGGCGGCGAGGCCGCGGTGGAGTGGACCGACGAGGACGGCGGCCGCCACGCCGTGCGCCTGCTCGCCCCGCACGGCGGCGAGGGCGTCCGGCTGGCTCTGGAGTCCTCCGCGGACACCGTCGTCACCGTCGAGCTCGCGCTCGGGGCCGGCGAGGCGACCTCCTTCGACACCGGCGTGCCCGACGCCTCGGCCGTGGTCTCGTCGCACGTCGAGGGCGGCGCCTCCGCGGTGCTCACGGCCGAGGCGGGCGAGGGCCCGACCGCGATCCGCGCCGTGACGCGGGCGACGAGCGGAGCGACGTGGCGCGTGGCCGGGGGCGCCGCCGTCTCGGACGTGGAGATCTCCGCGGGGGTCGCCCGCGTGCTCCGGCTGGACGTCGCGATCGGCGCGGCTCCCGACGCCTCCGCCGACCTCTCCTGGGAGGAGCTGCGCGACGCCCAGCGCGAGGGGCACGGCCGGCTGGTCGGCGCCTCCGTGCTGGATCTCGACGGCGCCTCCGACGCCGAGCTGACCGAGGACCTGTGGGACGCCGCCCGCTCCGGCGACGCGGGCGCCCGTCGCCGCGTGGTCGAGCTGGCCTGGCTGAGCGGCCGGGCCAACATCGTCGCGTCGACCGGCGAGCTGCCGCCGACGCTGCAGGGCGTCTGGCAGGGCACCTGGCGGCCGGCCTGGTCGGCCGACTACACGCTGAACGGCAACGTGCAGAACGGCGCGATGGCGGGGATGATCCCGACCGGCACGCCCGAGCTGGCGCTGTCGATCCTGGAGCTGGTGCTCCCGCACCTCGACGACTACCGCGAGAACGCGCGCCTCGTCTACGGGGCGGAGGGGATGCTCCTGCCGTCGCGGATGTCGACCCACGGCCGCGCCGACCACTTCGCGGCGAGCTACCCGCACCTCTTCTGGACGGGCTGCGGCGGCTGGGTGCTGCGCCTGGCCGCCGACGCCGTCGCGGCCACGGGAGACCGCGGCATCGTCGACGACCGGCTGTGGGAGCTGGCCGAGGGCGTGCTGCGCTTCGCCGAGACCGGGACGACCGTGGTCGACGGGGTGCGCCGGATCGTCCCCTCCTACTCCCCCGAGAACACACCGGGTGGTGCGCGCTCGCCGATAGCGGTCGATGCGACGATCGACGTCGCCGTGCTGCGGGACGCCGCGCGGGCGACGGCGCTGCTCGGCCGGGCCCGCGGCGACGACTCGCTCGACGAGCGCTGGGCGCGGGTGGTGGCGGAGCTGCCGGAGTACCGGGTCGCCGAGGACGGCACGCTGGCGGAGTGGATCGACCCGCGGTTCGCGGAGGAGATCGCGCACCGGCACGCGTCGCAGCTGTACCCGCTCTGGTACGCGGGCGACGCGGCCTTCGAGGGTCCCGGCGCCTCCGCGGTGCGGCTGCGGGCCGCCGCGGCGGCGACGGTGGCGGCGAAGATCGCGTGGCGGGCCGAGGCGCCGACCGCTCCTCCCGGGCGGATGGAGATGGCGTTCGGGCTGGTGCAGGTGGGCGTCGCGGCGGCGGCGCTGGGTGACGGGGACGCGGCGCTGACCTGCGCGGAGTGGCTCGCGGTCGAGCACTGGTCACCGACCCTGACGACCCGGCACGACGCGGGGAGGATCTTCAACCTCGACGCCAGCGGCGGACTGCCGGGGCTCGTGGCGGCGATGCTGCTGGGATCGGATGACGAGACGCTGACGGTGCTGCCGGCACTGCCGTCCGCGTGGGCGCGGGGTGCCGTGACGGGGCTGCGCGCGCGCGGCGGGGTGGTCGTGGACCGGCTGGAGTGGTCGCCGGGGCGGGCGTCGCTGTGGGTGCGGCGGGTGCCGGGCGCGGAGTGGCTGGCACCGGCGGGCGGGACGCGGGTGCGCACGCTGCGCGACGCGGTGCTGCGGGTCGACGGGCGCGAGGTGTCGAGCGGGCTGGAGCTCGGTGCGGAGGCGGTGCGCGTGGACGTGGAGTGGCGCGGCTGAGGGCGCTGCGGAGGGTCCGGCTGCGGCACGCGGAACGAGCTCCGGTCCGCCGACGGAGGCGGAGCAGCGCACCGGATGTCGTCCCCGCTGGCCGCCGGACCCGCCGTGTGGCCGCGTCGACGTGAGAACGAGACGCGCGCCGGATGCGGTGGGGTCGGTTCAGCTCCGCGAGTGCCCGTAGCGGCCGTAGACGCGGTTGCGAGCCGCCCGCTCGGCGGCGGGCAGGCGCTGCGCATCGGCGATCTCGTAGACGCCGAAGGTGTCGCGCAGGCGCGAGGCCGGGTCGACCTCGACGAAGGTGCACCAGGGCAGCCAGTGGTGGTGGCTGCGCAGGGTCTGGGTCGCGAAGTCGCCGCTCTCGTGGCCGAGGCCGGGCATCGCGTAGCCGATGCTGCCGTCGACGTCGGTCGACTGGCGGGTGTTGCGGTGCAGGAACTCGGCGAAATCGAGGTAGTGCTCGTCGCCCGTGATCAGGTGCAGTCGGTAGTAGCTGTACGAGCAGGCCGCCATGTAGACGTCGGCGCCGCCGCCGAGGGTGATGATGCTCTGTCCGCTGATCGAGTACCGGTTGAAGGGATGCGCCCAGGGCGCGCGGACCGGGAAGGACCACGCGTACGTCCAGGTCTCCGTGTAGTCGGCGGCGCGGACGGCGCCCTCCAGCCAGCGCGGCTCCTCCGTCAGGTCGTACAGCGCGAGGAAGCCGAACAGCCCGTAGATGCCCGCCTCCTTGTCCTGGATGTCGGCGTTGTCGCAGGTGCCGCCGCGGTACTCCAGGGTCCGGTGGATGTTCGCGAACGACCACTCGCCGGCGCGCACCGCGGACGCGCGGTAGCGCCCCTCCCCCGTCACGAGGTGCAGCTGCACGAGGAAGCGGATCACGCTCGGGGTGTTCGAGCGCGAGTCCATCCGCACCGAGCCGTCGGCGTTGTAGGCGCGGTGGAAGCTGCCGTCGGCGTCCTGCACCTCGAGCAGCCAGTCGGCGGTCCGCCGGCAGAACTCGAGCCAGAGCGGGCGCTCGTCGCCGAGGTCGCGCAGGTGCAGGTAGGCGTCGAGGATCGCCTCGACGCCGTCGGCGAGCATCCGCAGGTAGTGCGGGTACGGCTCGAAGCCGCCGAGCGAGGGGTTGAAGCACATCCGCGGCGGGCCCGACTCGGGCAGCGCGGTCCGCGCCCAGAAGTCGACGATGCCGACGCCCTGCTCGAACGCCTCCGGCACGCCCTCGCGGTCGCCGTAGCGCAGCAGCTGGTAGCCGATGCCGGGCTGCTGCCCGACGAAGCCGAACTGGAAGGAGACGCTCGAGACGTCGAGGTCCGGCAGCTGGCAGGCGAACGGCAGGCCCCAGGAGTCGCCGTAGCGGCGGGTGAGGCGCTGGAGGATCGCCATGCCGTGGTGGAAGTGCCGCTCGTTGTCGACCTCGAACAGGTCGTCGCGGAGCCGGGCGTAGGTGCTGCGCCAGGTGGCGCGCATCATCGTCGCGAAGTCGTCGTACCGACCGAGGTCGACCGCGACGGCGTAGCGCTGGCGGAAGCCGACCTCGACCGGGTGGTTCACCCGCTGCAGGGCCTTCGGGGCGGCGTCGTAGTCGAGGCCGGAGTAGGGGTTGTCGATCGGGCGCTCGCCGTCGGCGCCCGGGTGGACGTAGTCGATCGACAGGCCCGCGGGCGGCACGTCGAGCGGGGTCCGCACGCCGAAGCCGTAATAGAGGTAGTTCAGCGTCGTGCCCTGCGGGCGGCTCAGGCCGATCGAGCCGACGGTGCACTCCGGGTCGGTGAAGTTCTCCGAGCGGACCACGTCCAGGCGCGGCAGCGTCGCGTCGGCCGCCCAGCGCGAGAGCGCCACGGTCTCGCCGGTCGCGAGGCTCTGCGCGGCGAACAGCGGCAGCGCGTAGTGCGTCTCGGTGCGCCAGAAGTACTCGCTGCCGGGGTCGCGGCCCATCGCGTCGGCGGGACCGAAGGCGTTGTCGCGGTACCAGGCGCCGGGGGCGAAGCACTCGTAGTCGCGGAGGTCGTCGGACCCGGTCAGCCCGAGCGAGACGGCGGTGGAGAAGCCGAGGTCGCCGCCGGCCGCCAGCACCTCGACGTCGCGGTGCACGGAGAATCCGTCGCCCGCGACGCGCCAGACGTCGGTGACGGCGAAGGCCGACCCGGAGCGGACGGTGATCGTCCCGCTCGCGGTGATCGCCCCCTCCGACAGCGAGACGTCGTCGTAGGGCGCGCCGGAGTACTCGCTGATCGCGGCGACGGTCTTGACCGTGACGCGCAGCGGCCGGTCGTTCGCGTGAAGGACGCGCTCGCCCTTGAGCACCTCGAGGCCGCCCGCCTCGACGCGGAGGGTGTAGTCGCCGGAGCGCAGTTCCACGGTGGTTCCTTCCCGGAGGGTCATCTCAGCTCTTCTCGTCGTGCGCGCGGGGGCCGGCCGATGCGGCGGCCCCCGCCGGCTCATCCTCGAGCCGCTGCGCCCCGGGATCGAAGCGCCGCGAGCCCGGCCGGAACAGCAGCGCCACGCCGCCCTCGACCAGGCCCGCGAGCAGCAGCAGGATCGCGAACGGGATCAGCGAGATCTCGGCCCACGCGCCCATCACCGGCATCACCAGTCCGGCCGCCGTGAAGCTGACCGTGCCGAGGATCGCCGTGACGCTGCCCGCCTCGCTCGACGGACCCTGCAGCGAGAGGTACTGCACCGGGGCGAAGCCGAGCGAGCGGCCGGCCAGCGCGAACGTCAGCGCGCCGACGACGACGAGCAGCGGCTGCGTGCCGGTGAGCGCGAGCACCGCGACCACGACGGCGCCGAGCGCCGTGACTATCGCCGAGGCGAACATCGCGAACCGGGGTCCGAAGCGCGGCACGATCACCCGTCCCGTCGTCTGCCCGACCGCGATCGTCACGAGCGAGGTGACCAGGAACAGCAGCCCGTACAGGTCGGGCCCGACCGCGTAGACGTTCGTGTAGAGGAAGGGAGCGGTCGCGAGATACGCGAAGCCGACCGACCAGCCCGCGGCCGAGGCGGCGGCGAGCGCCAGCACGCGCGGCCGGCGGAGCATCCCGAAGGAGTTGCGCAGCGACGGGCCGAGCCCGCCCTGGTGCCGCCGCTCGCGGGGCAGCGTCTCGGGCAGCACCAGGAGCGCGATCACGGTCGCGAGCGCTCCCCAGGCGGCGACCGCGAGGAAGGAGCCGCGCCAGTCGATCACCTTGGTCAGCTGCGCGCCGACGGAGGGCACCAGGATCGGGAAGACCGAGACGATCACGGCGAGGTTCGCGAGCATCGTGACGAGCCGCTTGCCGCTGTAGAGGTCGCGGACGATGGCGGTGACGACGACGCCCGCGGCGGTGCAGGCGGCGCCCTGCACGAAGCGGGCCGAGAGCAGCACGGCGGTGTCGGAGGTCATCGCCGCGACGAGGCTCGCCGCGATGTGCAGCGCCGCCGAGACGCCGAGCGGCCACTTGCGGCCGACCGCGTCGCTGAGCGGTCCGGAGATGAGCTGGCCGGCCGCGAAGCCGAAGGTGGCGCCGGTGACGACCAGCTGGGCGGTCGCGACCGAGACGCCGAGGTCGTCCTGCAGCGTCGGCAGGAACGGCAGCACCAGGTCGATGGTGAGCGGCCCGAAGCCGACGAGCATCGCGAAGATCGGCAGCAGGAGGCGGCCGCGGGGCATCGCCCGGACGGCGGGGGAGGCGGTGGAGGCGGTCATGAGCGCGGAGCGCAGGTCACGGAGGGGATCCTGTCCATCAGCTCCCGGCCGAGACCGGGAAGTAGAGCGAGAAGGGTTCGTCGACGACCTCGTGCAGAGGCCGGAAGCGGACGGCGGCGGGCTGGCCGACGGCGCGGTAGCCGCGCAGCCACTGAGTCCACTGCCGCTCGTTGTCGGGGGCGAGCAGGGCGGGGGCGTCCTCGAGGCGCCCCCGCAGCGCGATCTCGCGGTCGACGAGGCCGGCCAGCACGATCGGGCCCTCGACGAAGGCGACCGTGCCCGGCTCGTCCGGGATCGGCACGGCGCGGATCTCGGTGCCGAAGGCGAGGTCGACGCTCGTGCGGCCGCCGGGGTGCTCGATCAGGAGCGCGCCGTCGCCCGCCCGGACGCGCTCGGCGTCGCCCGCGACCCCCGGCTCGCCGACGGTCCACTCCGGCACCCGCAGCCGCACGTGCAGCGCGACCCCCTCCTCCGAGACGATCTCGACCCGGATCCGCGAGGCGGTGGGGCGGTGCACGTCGCCCGCGGCACCCGCGTTGGCGTCCGGGCCGACGTAGCCGGCGGTGTCGAGCACCTCGACCCGCACCGCCGCGTCGCCGGCGGCGGTCGGCAGGCGCAGGCTCGCGTCGACGTGCTGCGCGATCGTCAGCTCGGCGTCGCCGCCGCGGTAGAAGACGAGCCCGGAGTGGCGCGTGTGCGCCTGCACCAGCGTGCCGTGGCAGCACCAGAAGTCCTCGGTCGGGCTGCCCCAGTCCTTGCGGGCGCCGCCCTCGAGCGGCAGGAAGTAGGCGACCATCCCGGTCCGCGGGTTCTGCTGGGCGAGGAGGCCGTTCCAGAGGTTCCGCTCGATGTAGTCGGCGTAGGCGAGGTCGCCGGTCCAGCGCAGCAGCACGTCGGCCAGCCGGATCATGTTGTAGACGACGCAGTGCTCCTGCGTCTTCTCGCCGCGGCGAGCGGCGAACGCGAAGGGCGGCGTCCAGATCTCGCCGGAGGTCTGACCGCCCGTGCAGAAGGTGCCGCGGAGCGTGACCGCCTGCTCCCAGTAGGCCTCGACGATCCTCCGCCAGCGCTCGTCGCCGGTGACCTCGTAGGCGCGGGCGGCGCCGAGGACCTCGGGGATCGTGGTGTTGGCGTGCATGTTGGTCAGCACGTCGCGGCCCTCGAGCAGGCCCTCGAAGAGGGAGCGGCGGTCGTAGCGGCCGAGAAGCTCGGTGTAGACGGGGTCGCCGGTGATCGCGAGGAGGTCGGCCCAGACCTCGAGCATGCCGCCGGTCTCGACCTCGAGGATCTCCTGGAACGCGGCGTCGTCGAATCCGCGGACCCACTCCAGCAGCGGGACCGTGGCGGCCCGCGCCATCCGCAGCGCCCGCTCGTCGCCGAGGTCGAGGTGCAGGTCGACGAGGCCCATCAGCAGCTTGTGCATCGCGTACTGCGGCGCCCAGATGGGGCGGCCGGTCGCGAGGCGGTCGAGGTAGCCGCGCGGGATCGCCCAGATCCAGCCGCCGCCGTTCTCCTCCTGGCAGCGCTCGAGTCCGTCGAGCACGGAGTCGATCCGGACGCGCAGCAGCGGGTCGCCGGTGACCGCGACCTCGCGGGCCGCTGCGGAGAGCCAGTGGCCGAGGAAGTGCCCGCGCAGCTGCGAGCCCGGCGTCTCCCAGCCCCAGTGCCGGTCGAGGCCGCGGGCCTCGCGCGAGTCCTGCGAGGGGTGCAGGTGCCAGCCCTGGTCGCCGATCCCGGCCTCGATCAGGAAGTTCTGCAGCAGCCCCTCGTCGGTGAGCGAGAGGAGGTAGTCGCGGTTGAGCCGCCGCCGCGCGTCGAGCACCCCGCGCTCCAGGCGGGTCTCGTGCGGGGCCGGGTGGGTCAGCGGCATGGGTGCTCCTCGTCGAGGCCGTGGGTGGTGGGGGTGAGCGGTGCGAGCGGTGATCGATCGGCGCGGGTCGATCCGCGCGGTGGTCCGTCCGACCGAGGGTCGAGATCGATCTCTCGCTGTACTCAGACCAGGATCGACGATAGGAATGGGGACATGCAATCCCCGAGAGTGATCCATCTCGTCGCCGATGACGTGTCCGCCCTCCTCACTCAGTCGGGAGGCGACCTGCCCGTGCTGCTGCACTGGGGTCCGCGACTCGACGCGAGCGACGACGATCTCGCAGCTTTCGCAAGAACTCCCGTGCGGACGGGGATCGAGGGCTCCTCCGACGTCCCCTACGAGCCCGGGATCCTGCCCGAGCACACCTTCGGCTGGGCCGGCCTGCCGGGTCTCCGGGTGCACCGGGAGGGCGCCGGCTGGTCGCCGAGGCTGACCGTGGACACCGTCTCGGTGGACGGGGAGGCCCTCGCGGAGGGCGCGGTCGCGCAGGCCGGCAGCGCCGCCGTGACCGTCGAGGCGCACGACGCGCAGGCCCGGATCGGGGTCGTCCTAGAGATCGTTCTCTCTCCTGCCGGACTGCTCAGGACCCGCGTCTCGGTCCGCAACGACGGCGCCGGGCACCTCGAGGTGATCGGCGTCGACCCCGCCCTCCGGATCCCGACCGAGGCCCGCGAGATCCTGGACTTCTCCGGCCGCTGGGGCACCGAGAAGATCCCCCAGCGCCACCCCGTCGTCACCGGCACCCACTCCCGCTCCTCGCGGCGCGGCCGCACCGGCCTGGACGCGACGACGGTCGTCGCGGTCGGCACCCCCGGCTTCGACTCCGCCGACGGGCGGGTCTGGCTCTGCCACGTCGGCATCGGCGGCAACCACGAGCACGCGGTGGAGCGCGGCGACGGCTGGCTCGCCTTCCGCGGCGGCGAGCTGCTCCTGCCCGGCGAGGTGCGCCTCGCGAGCGGCGAGAGCTACTCCTCCCCCTGGATCTCCGGCAGCTTCGGCCACGGCCTCGACGCTGCGGCCGCCCGCTTCCACGCCCACCTCCGCGGGGTCTCCCGCTCCTCGCGCCGGCCGCGCCCGGTGACGCTCAACGTCTGGGAGGCGGTCTACTTCGACCAGGACCTCGCCGTCCTCGCCGAGCTGGCCGACCGAGCCGCCGCCCTCGGGGTCGAGCGCTACGTGCTCGACGACGGCTGGTTCCTCGGCCGCAGCGACGACCGCGCGGGCCTCGGCGACTGGACGCCCGACCCCGTCGCCTGGCCCGACGGCCTCCTCCCCCTCGCCGAGCACGTCCGCGGCCTGGGCATGGAGTTCGGCCTCTGGGTCGAGCCCGAGATGATCAACGAGGACTCCGACCTCGCCCGCGCGCACCCCGACTGGATCCTGCGGGCCCGCGAGGAGCTGCCGCCGCGGTTCCGCTTCCAGCAGGTGCTCGACATGACGAACCCCGACGCGTTCGCGCACATCCTCGGCGTGCTCGACGGCCTGGTCGCCGACCTCGGCGTCGCGTACCTCAAGTGGGACCACAACCGCGACCTGATCGACGCGGGCCACCCCGCCACCGGGACGGCCGCGGTGCACGAGCAGACGCTCGCGCTGTACCGGCTGATCGACGAGCTGCGCGCCCGGCACCCGGAGCTCGAGATCGAGAGCTGCGCCTCCGGCGGCGGCCGGGTCGACCTGGGGATCCTCGAGCGCACCGACCGCGTGCACACCTCCGACAACCAGGACCCGCTGGACCGCTCGCGGATGCTGCGCTGGACCGGGCTGCTCGTGCCGCCGGAGATGCTCGGCTCGCACGTCGCCTCGCCGGTCAACTCCGTCACCGGTCGCACCAGCGACCTGCACACCCGCTGCGCGATCGCCTTCCTCGGCCACTTCGGGATCGAGTGGGACCTCCGCGAGCTGGACGCGGAGGAGGAGCCCGTGCTGGCGGGCTGGATCGCGGCGTACCGCGAGCACCGCGGCCTGATCGCGACCGGCCGGGTCGTCGGGGGCGATGACTCCGACCCCGACGCGCCGTCGCTGCGCGGCGTCGTCGCGCCGGACGGCTCGGAGGCGCTGTACACGCTGGTCACGCCCGCGCTGACCGCGGACTCGCGCCGCCGCGTCCGCCTCCCGGGCCTGGATCCGCGGGCGCGCTACCGGATCGAGACCGCGCGCCCCGGCTCGCTCGGCCCGCCCTGGCAGAGCCCGCACTGGCTGGAGTCGACGGTGCCGCTGGACTCCGACGCCCCGGCCCCCGCCTACTCGGGGAGCCTGCTGGGCGAGGCGGGCCTGGACCTGCCGACCTTCCACGCCGACCGCGCGATCGTCCTGCGGCTCGTCCGCGAGACCGCGTGAGCACCGCCGCCGCCCCCGGCGTCCTCGGCACCGCCGCCGCCGGAACCGCAGCCGCCGATCCGTCCGCCACCACTCTGGAGCACCCCGTGAACAGCACCGTCACCGTCGACCTCGACCGCCCCGGCGCCACCATCAGCCGCCACCTCTACGGCCACTTCGCCGAGCACCTCGGCCGGTGCATCTACGACGGCTTCTGGGTCGGCGAGGACTCGCCCGTCCCGAACGAGGGCGGGATCCGCCTGGACGTCGTCGAGGCCCTCCGCGCCCTCGACATCCCCAACCTCCGCTGGCCCGGCGGCTGCTTCGCCGACCGCTACCACTGGACCAACGGCATCGGCCCGCGCGAGGAGCGTCCCGGCCTGATCAACACGCAGTGGGGCGGAGTCGCGGAGGACAACTCCTTCGGCACCCACGAGTTCATGGCGCTCTGCGAGCTGCTCGGCGCCGACGCCTACATCTCGGGCAACATCGGCTCCGGCACCGTGCAGGAGATGGCGGACTGGGCCGAGTACCTCACCGGCGCGGGGAAGTCGCCGATGGCCGACCTGCGCCGCTCCCACGGCCGGGAGGAGCCGTGGACCGTCCGCTTCTGGGGGCTCGGCAACGAGACCTGGGGCTGCGGCGGCAACATGCGAGCCGGCGCCTACGCCGACCTGGCGCGGCAGTTCGGGACCTTCGTGCAGAGCGGCAACGACACTCCGCTCTACCGCGTGGCGGCCGGAGCCGACGGCGCCGACACCCACTGGACGCAGACGCTGATGGAGGTGATCCCCGAGATCGAGGGGCATCCCTTCTCCTCCGTGCCGTGGGAGTCGGTCTCGGTGCACTACTACACGATCGGCGGCAGCTGGCACGCGAAGGGCAGCGCGACCGACTTCGACGCCGACACCTACTGGAGCACGATCGTGGCCGCGCAGGGGATCGAGGAGCTGCTCCGCTCGCACGCCGCGGTGATGGACGTCCACGACCCCGAGAAGAAGTACGGGATGGTGCTCGACGAGTGGGGCACCTGGTGGGACGTGGAGCCGGGGACCCATCCGGGCTTCCTCTTCCAGCAGAACACGATCCGCGACGCGATGGTCGCGGCCTGGCACTTCGACGTCTTCCACGGCTTCGCCGACCGCCTGACGATGGCGAACATCGCGCAGACGGTGAACGTGCTGCAGGCGATGCTGCTGACGGACCCGGACGGCGGCGAGATGGTCCGCACGCCGACCTACCACGTGTTCGAGATGAACAAGGGGCACCACGACGCGACGGTGCTGCCGACCACGGTCGCCGGCCCGACGCACGCGGTCGACGGCCGCGAGATCCCCGTCGCCTCCGCCTCCGCCTCCACGAAGGACGGCCGCGTCCTGGTCTCGCTGACGAACGTCGACCTGGAGGAGCCGCTCGAGGTCTCCCTCGACTTCCGCGGTGGGACCGTGACCGGCGCGATCGGCCGCCTCCTGACGGCCGACCGCCCCGACGCGCACAACCGGCCCGGCGCCGCCGACGAGGTGAGTCCCGTCGCCCTCGAGGGCATCGAGACCACGGCGACAGGACTGCGCGTCACGCTGCCCCCGCACTCCTTCGCGACCGTGACGCTGGAGCTGTCGTGATCGCCGCGCGCACGGAGGCCGCCCGCCGCCCGCCGATGGGCTGGAACAGCTGGGACTGCTTCGGCGCCTCGGTGACGGAGGAGGAGGTGCTCGCGAACGCCGAGTACCTCGCCGAGCACCTCCTGCCGCACGGCTGGGACACGGTCGTCGTCGACATCCAGTGGTACGAGCCCGATCCCGGCACGAGCGACTACCAGGAGGTGTCGGAGCCGGTGCTCGACGACTGGGGGCGCCCGCAGCCCGCCGTCGGACGCTTCCCCTCCGCGGCGACAGGCGGATTCACGGCGCTGGCCGCGCGCGTGCACGCCCTCGGCCTCCGCTTCGGCGTCCACCTGATGCGCGGCGTCCCCCGGCGGGCCGCCGAGCTCGGCCTGCCGGTGCTCGGGTCGGAGGCGACCTGCGCCGACATCGCCGACCGCGGGAACGTCTGCCCGTGGAACCCCGACAACTACGGAGTCGACATGAGCGCGCCCGGCGCGCAGCAGTACTACGACTCCGTGATGGCGCAGCTGGCCTCGTGGGGCGTCGACTTCGTGAAGCTCGACGACGTGCTCTACCCGCCGATCCAGGCGGAGGAGATCGCCGCCCTCTCGCGCGCGATCGACGCGACCGGCCGTCCGATGGTGCTGAGCCTCTCCCCGGGCAAGCAGCTCTCGCTCGAGAACCTCGAGCTGCTGCGGTCGACCGCGCAGATGTGGCGGATCTCGGACGACTTCTGGGACGACTGGGCGCACCTGCACGAGCAGTTCCAGCGGGCCGCGCGCTGGGCGCCGCACCAGCGCCCCGGCGCGTGGGCCGACGCCGACATGCTGCCGCTGGGGCGGATCGGCGTGCGCGCGCACGTGGGCGAGGACCGGCTCTCGCGGTTCACGCCCGCGGAGCAGCGGACGCTCGTGACGCTGTGGTGCCTGCTCCGCTCGCCGCTGATGATGGGCGGGCACCTCCCGGACACGCCCGCCGACACTCTCGCGCTGCTGACGAACGGCGACGTCCTCGCGCTCCTCGGCAGCGACGGCAGCCGCGAGATCGTCCGCGACGGCGACCTGGTGGTGTGGTCGGCGTGGCGCGGCGACGAGCAGTGGCGCGGAGTGTTCTGGCTGGGCTCGTCGGCGCGGTCCTACTCCGCGCACCTGACCGACCTGGGCTGCTCCGGCGCAGCCTCGGCCGTCGACGTGTGGAGCGGCGCCGAGCTGCCGATCGTCGGCGGCGGCGCCGTCGAGCTCGAGCTCGAGCCGCACGGCTGCCGCCTGCTGCGCCTGGCCTGACGCGCGGCCGCCGACCGGGGCGGGCGGGGCCCGCCTCGCCTCGGCGAGAAGCCAGGACTTGTCGCACTCGGCTTCGAGTGCGACAACTCCTGCACACTCGCGAGCGGAGGCGGCGCAGGACCCGCCGAGACGACGGAGGCCGCCGCACTCGAGCTCGAGTGCGACGGCCTCCGGACCGTCAGGAGCAGGCGCCCGCGGGTCAGGACTCCGTGTCGACGAGCGAGTCGAGGTGCGCGAGATCCTCGGACGAGATCTCGAAGTCGACGTCGGCGTTCTCGACGATGCGCGAGGGCGTCGTCGACTTCGGCAGCGGCAGCACGTCCTTCTCGAGCAGGTAGCGGATGCAGAGCTGCGCCACCGACTTGTCGTACTTCGCGGCGATCTCCCCGATGTCGGAGTTGTCGAGCAGGCCGCCCGTCGCGAGCGGCGAGTAGCCCTCCACGAGGATGCCGCGCTCCTTGCAGTACGCGGTCGTCTCGTCCTGGGTGTTGCCGACGAACCAGCGGATCTGGTTGGCGTGCGGCACCACGTCGGTCGCCGCGATCAGCGACTCCAGATCGGCGACCTGGAAGTTCGAGACGCCGATGGCGCGCGAGCGACCGTCCTCGAGGATCTCCTCCATCGCCTTCCACGCCGCGATGTTGCCCTCGCGGTGGTCCGAGCCCATGTCCTGCCAGGGCCACGGGGCGTGGATGAGGTACAGGTCGACGTGGTCGAGCTCGAGCGCCGCCATGGTGGTCTCGAAGCTCGCCTTCGCGCCCTCGTAGTCCTTCACCTCGGCCGGGAGCTTGGTGGTGATGAACACCTCGTCGCGCGGGACGCCGCTGTCGCGCAGGGCCCGGGCGACGCTCGCCTCGTTGCCGTAGGCGCGGGCGGTGTCGATGTGGCGGTAGCCCGCCTCGAGCGCGGCGGTCGTCGCGTCGTAGGCCTCGGGGCCGTCGGGGATCTGCCAGGTGCCGAACCCGATCTTCGGGATGGCGACTCCGTTGGACAGCGTGAACGTGTCGGTCAGGGCGGGCATGACTCTCCTCTGCATCGGTCTTCTCCGCGGGCCGCCACCGGCGGCGCCGCTCCTTCCACGCTAGGCCGGGCCCCCGGCTCGCGCGGGCCCCTTGCGCTTGGCGCCTCCGGTGCTACGCGGCCGTCGCGCTCCCCGCCGCCGACCCCGCAGAAGTCGCAGGTCCCGCACTCGAGCACCGCGACTTCTGCGGACTCGCGAGCCGGCACCGCCGGCCCGCCCCCGCGAGCGGCCGGCGCCTCCCCCCTGAGGCGCCGGCCGCTCAGCCTCGCGCCACCGACCAGGGGGTCCGCAGCGCCCGCTCGGCGAGGAACCGCCGCTCCCCTGTGATCGACACCTCCGCCGTCAACGCCGCGTCCGCCGCCGAGGCGCCGGCCGTCAGCCGCAGCGGCCCCGGGTCCACGGCGAGCCGGCCGTCCTCCCCCGTCACCGCGAGCCGGGCCGCGTCGACGTGGAAGTGCACCGTCATCGTCTCGCCCGCCGCGATCGGCACGCGCGCGAAGCCGATCAGCTGCGCGACCGGCCGCACCACCGCCGAGGTCGGGTAGCCCGCGTAGAGCTGCACCACCTCGACCGTGTCGGCGCCGTCGTTCCGGAGCGATACCGCCACGTCGAGCGATCCGCCGACCGGCAGCTCCGCCGCCGTCGCCAGCTCCGTGTACGTCACCGCGCCGCGGGTCAGCCCGTAGCCGAACGGGTAGAGCGGAGTCGCGTCCAGCGCCGTGATCCCGGGGTTCGAGAGCCCGAGCGACGGCTGCAGGTACGTGGTCGAGGCGGACGGGAGCCGCGGGATCTGCACGGGCAGCCGCCCGGTCGGAGCCACGCGGCCCGAGAGCACGCCGGCGACCGCAGCCGCCCCGTCCGCTCCCGGGAAGAACGCCTGCACGAGTCCGCGCGCCGCTCCGAACGCCCCGAGCGCGTAGGGCCGGCCCGAGAGGACGACCACCACGGTGGGCACGCCGGTCTCGAGCACGGCCGTCACCAGCGGCTCCTGCGCTCCGGGGAGGCGGAGGTCGGCCGCGTCGCAGCCCTCGCCCGAGGTGCCGTCGCCGAAGAGCCCGGCGATGTCGCCGACCACGACGACCGCCGCGTCGGAGCCGCGGACGAGGTCCACCACCTCCTGCACGCCGTCGGTCGACGCGGAGGTGATCGAGCCGCCCTCTGCGAAGCGCACGCGCGACGCTCCGAACTCCTCCTGCAGCGCCGTCAGCACCGTCGGGATCGACAGGCCGAGGTCGTGCCCGGGGTGCTTGGAGAGCACATGGTTGGGGAACGCGTAGCAGCCGACCAGGCTGCGGAACTGGTCCGCGGCCGGTCCCACGACGGCGAGCGAGCCGGAGGACAGCAGCCCCGCGACGTCCTCGTCGCGCAGCAGCACGACCGACTCCTCCGCGATCCGCGACGAGATCGCGCGGTTGCGAGCGCTGTCGAGGTCGACGTCCTCGGCCCCGTCGGGCACCAGCGGGCCGCCGTCGAGCAGGCCCGCCTCGAACTTGTGGCGGAGGTGCCTGGCCACGGAGCGGTCGAGGTCGGCCTCGTCGACGACGCCCTCGCGGATCAGGCGCGGCAGCTCGCCGTACGCCGCCGTCTGCGGCAGCTCGACGTCGACCCCCGCGTGCAGCGCCAGGCGCCCCGCGTCGGCCGCGTCGACCGCCACGTGGTGCATGGCCTGGAGGAACGGCACCGCCCAGTAGTCGGCGACGACCGTGCCCTCGAAGCCCCAGCGGTCGCGGAGCAGCGTCGTCAGCAGGTGCCGGCTGGCGCTGCTGGGCACGCCGTCGATGTCGGTGTACGAGGTCATCACACTGCGGGCACCGCCGTGCCGCAGGGCGGCCTCGAACGGAGGCAGCACCGTGTCGGCGAGCTCGCGCGGCCCCATGCTCACCGGGCCGTGGTTGCGGGCGCCGCGGGAGGCGGCGTACCCGGCGAAGTGCTTCAGCGTCGCGACGACGCCGGTCCCCTCCAGCCCCGCGACGTAGGCGGCGCCGAGCTGCGAGACCAGGTACGGGTCCTCGCCGAGGGTCTCCTCGACGCGGCCCCAGCGGTAGTCCTTCACGACGTCGACGACCGGGGCGAGGCCCTGGTGGATGCCGAGGGCGCGCATGTCCGAGCCGATCGCCTCCGCCATCTCGCCCACGAGCTCCTCGTGGAAGGTGGCCGCCCAGGCGAGCGGAGTGGGGAACGCGGTCGCGCCGTACGCGGCCAGGCCGGTGAGGCACTCCTCGTGCGCGATGGCCGGGATGCCGAGGCGGCTGCCGGCGACCACGCGCTCCTGCAGCTCGCGGAGCCGGCGGACGCCCTCCGGGACGGTGACCGGCTCGGTGCCGAACACGCGGGTCAGCTGGCCGAGGCCGCCGGTGAAGAGGTCGTCGCCCGCGGCGAGCCCGTCGTCGAGCTTCGGGGCGAAGTCGTCGGCGGAGTCGGTGAGCCAGACGGAGCCGAGCTGCGCCGCCTTCTCCTCGAGGGTGAGTTCCTGGGTCAGGAGGCGGGCGCGCTCGGCCGGAGGCAGAGCGCGATCCCGCCAGTCCCGCCCGGGAGGACGCGCGGCGTCCGTCCCGGGCAGTGCTGGGGAAGCGTCGTGCATCAGCCCTTGAACGCCCCGTCCATGATCCCGGACACCATCCGGCGGCCGACGAAGAAGAACGCGATCAGCAGCGGGAGGGTGGCCATGAACGATCCGCCCATCGCCAGGGCGACGTCGATCGAGCGGTTGGCCTGCAGCTGCTTCAGCGCGATCTGCACCGTGAACAGCTCCGGCGACTTGAGGACGATGAACGGCCACATGAAGTCGTTCCAGACCGCGGTGAAGGTGATCAGTCCGAGGACGAACGCCGCGGGGCGGACCACCGGGAAGGCGATGCGCCAGAACAGCTGCCACGAGTTGGCGCCGTCGATGCGGGCCGCCTGGATCAGCTCGTCGCTGACCGTCGTTGACATGTGCTGCCGCATCCAGAAGATGCCGAAGGCGCTGGCCAGGCCCGGCACGATGATCGCCTGGAGGGTGTCGACCCAGTCGAGCGCCGAGACGATCAGGTACTGCGGGATGATGCTCAGCTGCGCCGGCACCGTCATGGTCAGCAGCACGATGAGGAACAGCACGTTGCGGCCGGGGAACTGCAGCTTCGCGAAGGCGAAGCCGGCCATCGCGCAGAGGATCGCCGAGATGACGGCGATGCTCAGCGACACGATGAGGCTGTTCAGCATCGAGGCGATGAACGGGACGGTGTCGAACACCTTCTCGGCGATCGCCATGAAGTTCGTGCCCGGGTACAGGCGCGGCGGGATCGACGTGACGGCGGTCGCTCCGACCGACGCGACGACGAACATGTAGTAGAGCGGGAAGATCGAGACGAGCACCGCGATCACGAGGAAGACGTAGGTCGGCCAGCCGACTCCGCCGCCCTTCCCGCGCCGCTTCGGCAGCTGTGCCTTCTGGACCGTGGGGGCCAGCGTCTGCGGGACGGCCTGGTCGATCACATCCGACATCAGACGGCCTCCTTCCGGGTGCGGGTGGAGAGGTAGAAGTTGAGGAGGGAGACGAGGACCACGATCACGAACAGCACGACGCCGATGGCGGATCCGTAGCCGAACTTGAACTGGCCGAAGCCCTGCTCGTAGAGGAAGAGCGCCAGCGTCTGGCACTGCCGGCCGGCGCCGCAGGTGAGGCCCGATTCGGGAGCCACCAGGAGCGCCTCCGTGAAGATCTGCAGACCGCCGATGGTCGACATGATCACGGTGAAGACGATGATCGGGCGCAGCGCCGGGATCGTCAGGTGGCGGAACTGCTGCCAGCTGGACGCGCCGTCGACGGAGGCCGCCTCGAACATCTCGCGGGGCAGCGACTGCAGGCCCGCCAGGTAGAGAAGCGTGTTGTAGCCGAACCAGCGCCAGAAGACCATCGTCGAGATGACGATCCAGGAGCCGTAGTTCGTGGCGAGGAAGTTGATCGACGGCAGTCCGAAGATGCCGAGGAACCAGTTGATCAGGCCGAAGTTCTTGTCGAAGATCTGCGCGAACACGATCGCGGTCGCCGCGACGGAGGTGATGTACGGCACCAGCAGCGCCATGCGGAAGAAGTTCGCCCAGCGGAGGCGGGCGTGGTTCAGCAGGTGCGCGAGGAAGAGGGCGAACAGCAGCTGGGGCACCGTCGAGATGATGAAGATGCCGAAGGTGTTGACCAGCGCGTTCCAGAACCGGGAGTCGGCGAAGAGCTGCTGGAAGTTCGCGATGCCGACGAAGGTCTGCTCGCCGATCGGGTTCCAGTCGAAGAGCGAGACGTAGAACGTGAACAGGAGCGGGAAGAGCCCGAAGACGATGAAGATGATGAAGAAGGGCGCGACGTACGCGTAGGGGGCGATCCGCTCCGAGAGGGAGTTGCGGATCCGCGCGGCCTTCTGGACCGGCGCGCTGGGCTGCTTGCGGGGTGGTGCTGCTGTCACCGTTGACACGGGAGTACCTCCGTCGAGAAAGGGGGGAGGGGCCCGGCGCGCGAGGCGCCGGGCCGCTCGGGTGGGTGGGGCGATCAGCCGCCGATGGCCTGCTTGGCCGTGTCGAGTGCGGTCGACCACGCCTTGTCGGAGGTCACGTTGCCGGCCTCCAGCTCGACGAGGGTGTTGAGGAGCGCCCCGTTGATCGGGGTGGTGTCCGGTCCGTTGTAGAAGGACGGGAACTGCTCGACGGAGGTCGCCATGACCTCGCCGATCTTCGAGTCGCCGAAGAACGGGTCGGTGTACGACTGGACTTCTTCGCTGGCGACCGCCTCGGTGGCGGCGGGCAGCGTGCCCGAGGCCTTGAAGTGGTCGGTCTGGCCCTCGGCCGACATCATCGTCTTGATGTACTGCCAGGCGGCCTCGGGGTGCTCGGCGCGGGCGGGGATGGCGATGACGCTGCCGCCCCAGTTGCCGCCGATGCCGGGGACGCTGGTGACGCGCCAGTTGCCGGCGGTGTCGGGGGCGTCGGTCTTGATGCCGGCGAGGATCCACGAGGGGGCGATCGTCACGGCGAAGGCGCCGTTCGCGCGGCCCGGGGCCCAGCCCGAGGACCAGGCGGCGATGCCGGCGCTGATGCCGGCGTCCTTGGTGTCCACGGCGACCTGGAACGCGTCCTTCACCTGCGGGTTGGTGTCGTAGACCAGCTCGCCGTCGGGCGAGTAGTACTTCTCCGAGACCTGATTGACGGTCGAGAAGAAGACGCTGGTCTCGATGTTGTCGACGAACGGCTTGCCGGTCGCCTCGGTGTACTTCTTGCCGGTCTCGATGAAGGACGGCCAGTCCTTCCAGAGCTCGGCGACCTGGTCGGGCTCGGTCGGCAGGCCGGCCTGCTCGAAGAGGTCGGCGCGGTAGGCGAAGCCCAGTCCGCCGACGTCGGTCGGGACGCCCACGACGGAGCCGTCGTCGGCGGTCGCGGCGGAGGCGGCCCACGGGAGGTAGGTGGAGGCGACGTCGTCGCCGCCGAGGGTGCGCAGGTCGAGGAAGTTCGAGCTGTTGGCGACGAACTGGGGCAGGTCGTCGTTCTGGATCATGACCAGGTCGGGCACCTTGCCGCCGGCGAGGGCCGCGGTGAGGGCGGTGGCGGTCTCGGTCGTGCTGCCGACCTCGGAGAGCTTGATCTTCGCGTCGGGCATCTTCGCGAGGTACTCGTCGACGCTGTCCTTGGCGTTGATGCCGGTGAAGGACCAGAAGGTGGCTTCGGCGTTCGGGTCGTCCGAGGCGCCTCCTCCCCCTCCGGACGAGCACCCGGTCAGGGTGAGCGCGACTACTGCTGCTGCGGCGGCTACGGCCGTCAGGCTTCTTTTCACGACAATTCCTCTTCGTTGGGGATTCGCAGGGTTTCGGTGAGGGCGGGCCTCAGAGAACGATCTCTTGGCGGCCAACCTAACCCGCCCGCGAGCACGATGCAAGCGAGAACCGGTCTCCGCGAGATAACGATCTCCGCCTAGTATCAAAGGGAAGTTTCGCAAATCGAGCAGTTCCGGACGGCCGCCCGCCGCCCCGTGCGAGTCTTCACTCCGACGCTCTCCCCACCGTGCTCCGCGGGTAGGCGCGGAAGCCGGAACCTCCCCTCGCAGAAGGAAGCAGCATGACTCGACCCACGCTGGTGGACGTCGCCCAGGCCGCGGGCGTCTCGCGCGCCACCGCCGCCCGGGTGCTCGCAGGCGGCACCAATGTCGACGTCCGGATGACCGCCGCGGTCGAGCGCGCCGCGAAGTCCCTCGGCTACGAGGCGAACAGCGCCGCCCGGATGCTCCGCGGCGGGCGGGCCGGGGCCATCGCCCTGATCGTCGCCTTCAACGAGCTCGACAGCCTCACCGGGACGTTCTTCACCTCGGTGCTGAAGGGCGCCGCGAAGGGCCTCTACGCCGGCGAGGTGCAGCCCGTGCTGCTGCCCGCCGACCACGACGACAGCGACCGCATCCCCCGCTTCCTCCGCTCGCGGGCCGTCGACGGCGCGATCGTGATCCTCCAGCACGAGATCACCCACCTCGCCCAGGCGCTGGCCGACTCCCCCGTGCCGATCGCCTGGGTCGGCCGCCCTCGCGTCGCCCTGCCCGAGGACGCGATCGTCATCGACTCCGACAACTATGGAGGCGGCCGCCTCGCCGCCCGCGCGCTCGCCGACTCCGGCCGCCGGCGCCTGGGCATCATCGCCGGCCCGCACGACATGGAGCCCGCCCGCGACCGCATCCGCGGCTGGCGCGACGAGCTGACCGAGCTCGGCCTCGACTCCAGCCCCATCGTGCACGGCGAGTTCACCCTCGAGAGCGGTTCCGCCGCGATGGCGCGCCTCCTGCAGCGCCACCCCGACCTCGACGGCGTCTTCGCCTCCTCCGACCTGATGGCCAACGGCGCGATCCGCGTCCTGCAGGCGTCCGGCCGCCGCGTCCCCGCCGACGTCTCCGTCATCGGCTTCGACGACGTCGTCATCGCGACCACCTCGGATCCGACCCTCACGACCATCCGGCAGCCCCTGGAGGACATGGGCCGCGTCGCCGCCGAGACCGTCGTCGCCGTCGTGCAGGGCCGCCCGGTCGACCGGCAGCCGATCCTCGCGACGACCCTCGTGCAGCGCGAGTCCGCATGACCCCGCCTCCCCCGCACCGCCTGATCGTCAGCACCGACGCCGCGAACGAGGCCGACGACCAGTTCGCGATCATCCAGGCGCTGCTGACCGAGACCCTCGACGTCCGCGGTCTGGTCGCGGCGCACTTCGGCCGGCCGGGGAGCATGCCGGAGTCGCGCGCCGAGATCGACCGCATCCTGGAGTTGGCGGGATCGACGGTGACCGTCGTCGACGGCGCCGAATCGGCCCTGCCCGCCGAGGCGTCGGACGGCGCCCGCCTGATCGTGGCTGAAGCGTTGCGCGACGCGGGCCGGCTGTGGATCGCCGTCCTCGGGCCGCTGACCGACGTCGCCGCCGCCCTGCTGCTCGAGCCGTCGATCGCCTCCCGCGACGTCGTGGTCGTCTGGGTCGGCGGCCCGCCCTACGACGCGATCCCCGCCTACAGCCCCGAGTTCAACCTGATCAACGACGTCGACGCCGCGAACCGCGTCCTCGAGTCGGGCATCGCCCTGTGGCAGATCCCGATGCCCGTGTACTCCGGAGTCGGAGTCGGCCACGCCGAGCTGCGGACGCGCCTGCGCGGAACCAGCCCCCTCGGCGACTACCTGGTGGACCAGCTGATCGCGTTCAACGAGACCATCCCGTACGGGCCGCTCGACTTCCGGTCGCTGGGTGACAGCCCGGCCATCGGCGCCGTGATGAACCCCGCCGGCGGACGCTGGCGGGAGCGCCGCGCGCCGCGGTTCTCCGCGGACGGCGAGCTCCTGCCCGACTCCGGGCCGCACACGATCCGGGTCTGCGAGGCGTTCGACACCCGCTGGCTGATCGAGGACCTGTTCGCGAAGCTCGTGGAGTTCGGGGAGCGAGCGGGCGGCGAGCGCTGATGGTCCCTCGTGGCGAGGCATCCGATGCGTGCGCTCGCTGAACAAACGAAGGCCTTCTGCGATGCGAGCGGACACCGCGGGTTGCTCGCACGATCCCGAGATCAGGTGTAAAGACGCAGCTCGGCTTCGAGAAGCGACTCAGCCCTGAGTTCCTTTATGAGTTCTTGAAGAGCTTCCACCGCGACGGTCTCGGCGCTCTCCGAGTCGGTCGCCTTGTGCGCAGCTCTCAGTACCGCTTGATGTCTATCGTAGATCGGATCCTCTGCATAAACAGCCTCGAGCACATCCGCGAAATCGACGAAATACCGGTAGAGAGTGCCGATGCCGACGCTGGCGCGAGCCGCCACCTTGGCGGTTGTCGCCCGATCTCTACCCACCTCGATGACGACTTCGCGTGCCGCCGCGACGATCGCGGCTCGCGTTCGATGAGCTCGATCTTGGAGTGGTTTCACTGGTGTGCTGCGATTTTTCGCTCCTGTCATACCTTTCGTCCTCTCACCACACGCCTGGAACGTGACACATATTCATATGGTCGATCGGAGTGTGCTGCCAACGAGAGTCGCATTGCGGGCGGCCCCCGAAGTGATCTCACCAGCGCGCTGGCCGCCACCCTTCCGGCCACGCCAACCGAGGGCGCTGAAGCAAGCGAAAGCGGAGGAGAGAAAGAAGTAGAGCCGAATTCACGAAGATCCGAGTAAGACTCCTCGCTCACGAACGCGCCACTTATCCCGCCACTTGAAGCTCCGCTCTTGACCGTTCCTGACTTCGCTGCAAGCCTTCTTCAAACGCGGAGATCAATCCGCATCTGAAAAAACGCTACAGATGAAAGGCCGTTCGATATGCCATTGAGGGAATTCAGAAGTGCCAATGAGAGTAGAGACAAGAAGCTAAAGGTGGATCGCATGAAGCGTTTCCGTTCCTTCGCTGCAAGCCTGCTTATTGCGGGCATCGCAGCCACCGGAATCGGACTGGTCTCTACGGGACCGGCGATGGCAGCACAACCGCCCGCCGGCTACCCCAGTACAGACACCTTCGCGACGGTGTCGAGCAGTACGCATGGGAGTTTCCCGATCCGGCGCGGCTTCTACGATGCAGACATCGAGCGCGGGTGGGGCTTCGACAAGGTCTTCCACAAGCACAACATCTGGAGCACCAACGCAATGAAGAAGGTGATGGCTTCCACGAACAGCACGCTGCAGGGGAACGGCAATTACAACCTGAAGGCCTACGCGGGCAACTACGACTGCGTCGACGGCAGGTGCGTGCTCCGCGAGCAGGTCGAGTTGCTGGGCATCTACAATCCCCGGTCGTACGACCTGTACTACGGATGGCCCGTCGGCGGAAAGATGGGCATGCAGACCCTCTACTGCAAACAGGGCGGCGAAGCTCGCTGCGCCGACTGGGTGACGTACTCGATCAACCACCCAGGTGTCGACAACCCGTACAGCCGGTCGAGCACGCCTGCGGAGGAAGGGCTCACGGCGGACGAACAAGCGAAGCAGGCCGAGATCCTCGCGTCGCCGGAGATCGAGGAGCTGAAGGCAGAGATCGCAAGCGACGTGACCGAGGTCGCGTTCGACTACGCGCCCCTGCCGGAGATCATGTTCACGGAGTAAGTTCGGTCAGTAGCAGAGGAGAAGAAATCTACTCTTCTCCTCTGCTACTGACGATTAGAAGGAGTTAGGCAATGACACAAGCGGAACATACAGCCGACGCCTTCCTGCGAGGAGTGCGTGTCTTCCTAAAGCAAGATCGTGCTGGTGATATCGAACTTATTCACTGCTGGGCACAGGAACCTAATGACGCCTTCATCCTCTATAGATATCGAAGAGGACCCTCCAACGTTTTCGGGTGGCATGAACAGCTTCTCACGTCCGAAGGAGTGGAAGCCGCACTACTTCATGGTATGGATACAGCCCAAGAGCTTTCGGAACCCGTTGGAACCGCGTCTATCAAGGCTGATGAGAATGGCATCAAATGGGTCGGGCAAGCAATTCATACCAGCCAGCCGAAACTTACCTTCGAGGCAGTGACTTTATTGCGTTCCGCTATGGAACGCTAGAAGAGGTAACGCGGGGCTTCGCAGGCCCGGCGGCGTGGCCCTGTGGCCGGGAAGGGTGGCCGACGGGCATGGGGGCTGGGCGTTTACATACCCGCGAGCCCCTGTGGTACCTCCTAGTTGGGTGTGACGGCGGAGGGAGGAGGGAGCGAGCCTTTGCTCGAGCGGTGCGTGTGAGCGCATCGCGTCACTCAGCTCCGAGCACCGTGCTGTCAAGGGGTCGGTTCAGGGTCCTGCGCATGGTGTCCGACCTGATCGGCACCTACGACCGGGAGACGACCTCCGCGAGCATGAACAAGGGTGTGCGCTCGACCACGAGCGCGTTGAAGCGCGAACTGATCCTCGACGTCGCGGAGCTGGCGAACCTCCCCACACCGAGGAAGGGCCGCAAGATCGGGCGCGCGGTGATGATGTCCTCCGGTAACCGTGCCGCGATTCTGCGCACCGTCCCCTGGTTCGACGGACCCAAGGCGCTGGTGGAGTCGATCAACGCCTCCATCGCGAACCACAAAGCGGGCAAGCCCGCACCGACGACGCCGCCCCTCGTCACTACCGCCGTTATCGAGGAAGCATGACCGCAGACGACTTCGACCCGTTCGGCGGCGAGGACTCCGCACCCACCGCAGAGCACGCTCCGGCGCCAGGCGAGGAGGCAGTAACGACGCACTACGGGTCCGCGGATGAGTTCGTGCGCAAGCAGCTCATCAGCACCTACCGCCGCCGGGTGATTGCGTATGGCTCCGGGGGCGGCATGCGCTGGAAAGCGGCCTGGTGGGAAAGCGAGGCGGCGGTGCAGCGCGTCGAGGCCCTGTGGCGGGCGTGGGAGGCCGCACGGCGAGACGAGACGGACGGGCCGAGCACCTGGTGGGTCAACCACTGCGACCCGCACATGAACGTGCTCCTCTCGATGGACGGGCCGTTCGCGGACTCCCGCGACGAGAACGACGTCGGAGATCCGCTGCCCTACACGCCGCCACCGGTCGGCATGTTCGAGGACGACAACCAGCCCCCGCTCTACACCGAAGTGGCAGCGGCACGGGAGGCGACGGCCTGAGCCCAGGGCAAGAGTGAAGGGGAGCATCCGACTGGATGCTCCCCTTCTTTGCGTGGCGTGCGTCAGCGTCCGAGGCGGACGCCCCCTGACCACCTGTGCACAGCCCAGCTCTCGCTGGGGCTGGCCTGCACACAGGTGGACAGCGGGACCTCGGCCGCAGTACAGATTCGGGATTTTTTGCCCGATGATGCCGGGTATGGGTTTCCTCGACAGGCTGCTGGGCCGGACCGCTCCTCGCACCAACGACGCCACGTCGAAGGAGGAGCCGAGCGCCGCGTCCCCGTTCGCGCACCGCGTTCAACTTCGCGTGAACCTCAGCACCACGATCGAGCTTGGCGTGGTGCAGCTGACGGGAACGACGACCTTCGCCCGCGAGGCGATCACGGCGCTGGCATCACGTCATCACGCCGCCGAAGGCGGCTACATCGAGACGTCCGGTTCCCTGCAACGAGAGCCCGACAACAGAGCAGACCCGTTCGCCGTAGGAGTGCATGTCGAGGGCGAGCGCATCGGCTACCTCCCCAGCTTTATCGCGCAGGAGCTCGAGCTGAGCGAGGACGGGTCAGAAGTCGTCGAAGTGCAGATCTTCACCGAACTTCTGCCCACCGGCCTGCGAGCCGAGGCATGGGCATGGCTGGGCGACGGACCCGCGCGGTGGCAGTGGTCCGCATCGAACCGACCACCCCTGTCATCACCAGCGAAAGCCGCCGCGCACCACCAGTCCTCCCGAACCATGGTTAAAGAGGCCCTCGCCGGCGGAGGAGCGCGAGCGAAGGACTTCCAGCGCGGGATGGTGAACGGAGTGCACTATCTGGAGCTGGTCGAGCCGATCAAACAGCTCAAGCGCGAAGGACGACTCGACGAAGCTCTCGTCCTGTGCACAGCAGCGATCGCCGGAGCAGAAGGCTCCCGCGACGGCCGCGAACCGGCACCCTGGTACACCGAGCAAGCCGCCATTATCTACCGCAAGCTCGGACGCCGCGACGAAGAGATCGCTGTCCTCCAGCGTTGGCTCAACCTGTGCCCGAAGGAACACCGCGACGGAACCCGCATCGGAGAACGACTTGCGAAACTGACGGTATGACCGCAGCCTCCGGGCCCTAGTCGCTGGCTCCGAGTGCTCCTCGGCCCGCGTCGACGCGCGCGCGGGAGCGGCGGTAGAACGTCGCTCGCGACACGCCCAAGTCACGCGTGACCTGGGCGACCGGATCCCCATCCGCATCGGTAGGCAGGCGCAGATGCCGGATCATGGCGCGCGGGATCGCTGTGCGAGTAGGCCCGCGGTGCTGACACGGTTGGGCTGGGGGGACGAGCGGGCCCTCTGCACAGCGGATCGCGGAGATCGAGCTCTGACAGCACGGCGCTGGTGACCACAGACACAGGACGTGATGTCTCGCCGCACGAACTCGACATTGTGCCTCCGGGAATCCCGTCGACATAATGACCGCATGCGATCACGCACGGCCGGTGCGTCCGCATCGCACTCGACGCCTGGACCGCGTCTGACCCTTTTCGGGCTCGACGAGGTCATCCACCACACCTCTGCACCTGTCTCGACTATGCGGTGCCGAGCGTGAAGGCCCGCACCCTCGCGGTCACGATCGGAGCGATCGTGCTGATCGGCGCAGGCGCGACCTTCGTGGTGGATCCCTTCCAGTGGCGGTCGGGCCCGGGATCGTCGGCCAGCGCCCCCGAGAGCAGCGCGACGCCGACTCAATCACCCGATGTGACCGACCCGACAGCAGAAGCCGTTGCGGATGCTTTGCGAGCACTGCCGGAGGATCCTGTCGCGGGGGCATCCGAGGCTCTGCGCCCCGCTGTTCAGGCCGCACCGGACGTCGCCGTGCCACCGGGCGCGACAATCGACGTTGACTCTTCCACCTGGGTGGCGACCGACGATCAGGCAGGCACGATCGCGATGTCGATGACGGTGCCCGGAGAGTCGGACCCGAGGGCCTACCTCGCATTCATGGTCGTCGAGAACGGCGTCTGGAAGCTGGACGGCACGATCGAGAGCGAGTTGCAGCAGTGAGACGCATTCGAGTCGCTCTGGTCATGCTGCTGCTCGCAGCGTTCGTCGTCGCCACGCCGCCCGCCGTCGCCTCGCCGACCGAGAACTCGTACCCGAATCTCTCCGCCGGCTGTGCGCCCCGAGGGCTCGAGCAGGCAAACGTCTGGATCAGCGACTACGAAGCCGACGGCGAGGCGAGACCAGATCCGGAATCGGGCCGAGTCGTCCCGGTGCTGATGGTCCACGGGTGGACCGGGAACTCAGCACACCTCTCAAAGCCGCTCGGCAACTTCTCGCGCACGGCCGACCTCGGCACGATCGGCGAATCGATCACCCCATCCTCTCGGACCGTGGTCGGCGTCCTGCAGTACCTCGGGGATACCGACGTCTACACCTTCGATTATCACGACGCGTCGGCGCAGTGGGTCACGTCCGATCAGATCGCGGCACCGCTCGCGAACTCGATCCGGTGCCTGGCTCAGAACTCCGGCCAGAAGGTGATCGTCGTCGCGCACTCCATGGGTGGCCTCGCTGTGCGCCAAGCACTGGCCCAGGATCCTGGCCTGCTCAAGGACCTGAGCCAGGTCATCACCTTCGGAACGCCGAACACCGGATCCGACATCGCTCGTTCCGTCTCCGCGGGAGGCTCGGGCGGGTCGATCAATGCCACCGCCAGCCGCGCCTTCTCGGCGCTGCTGCGGAGCGCACTTAGCAGTTGCGGTTCCGCGACGACCACCTCACTGAACACCGGGACCCCGTGCGATTGGCTACCCGCGCAAGCGAGCGCCTTCGAATCAGATGCTGGGCGGGCGCTTCGAACTGGGTCGACGGAGCTCAGTCTGTTGAAACCATGGCCGACCGAATTGCCCGTGCACGCGCTCTACGGCGACACGACGCTGACAATGCCGCGGATGGGCTTCCTCGGTCTTCCCCTCCAGACAGAGGATGTCCGCGTCGGGGACGTCGTCGTCGGCCACGAATCGGCCACAGCACGCGCGACGACTCGGGACAGCGCCCGCTGCCGCTACACAATCAGCGCAGTGCACAGCCTCGGAGAGCAGTTCCTGCGGGACATGAAGCTGAAAACGGTCGACGAAGTCGGTCGTGACCTAATGGAAGGCGGCAATTCGCCGTGCTACCACGGGTCTTTGATGCGCACGCAGCAACTCGTGAACGCCATGATCGGATACGTCGTCGACGACGTCGACAGCCGTGGGCCGATCGAGGACGTCGTCGGCGAGCTGCTCATCCCCGCCGGTGCGTGCACCCAGTGGGAAGGGTCCCGGCCCATCCAGTTGTCCGACGGTCAGGGCGAGAACTTCGACGACGGCCAGAGTGGGACGGGCATCCTCGCAACGCGGCTCGTCGGCACCACGGATCTCACCGGGGACGGCAGAGACGACGCCGTTCTTGTCGTCCAGTGCACGGGCACGCCGGCCGCGCTGTGCTGCGCCGGGCGCGCGTCGATCATGTCGACGGTGCTGGCGCTCGACCTCAGCGGCGCGACTCCCGTTCTGATCGGGACGCCTTTCTCCGGCGGCAGTCTCTCCTCCTCCGAGGGCGACGTCTACGCCAAGATCTACGACGACGGGACCGACTCCCCGCGCCTCGAGGGCACGGATGTGCTGGCGTACGAATACCCGACTTACGATCTCGAGGACCCGGACGAGGCCGAGACGATCGCCGGCTGGTTCCGCCACACATTAAAGAACGGGGAATGGACTCGAGTGAGCGAGTAGCTCAGCTCCCCGCATCCAACCCCCGCTGAACCACGATCAAGGACCTCCGACGCCTCTGCACCGACGGCACTCGAATGACCGCGACCACGTCCAGCTGGGGTACACCTCAACTAGACGTCAGACAGATCCGCGAACCACGTCCGACTAGGGTCGCTCTCGGTTTTTTCTGACACTCGTCCTTGAAACTCTTAGACTTCAACTGGACAAATAGGGGTCGGAGGCGGCATGACGGGTCAGCGAGTCGGGTACGTGCGGGTGAGCACGCTGGATCAGAGCACGCTCCGTCAGCTCGACGGCGTGATCCTGGATCGAATGTTCGAGGACAAGGCTTCCGGGAAGGACGTGAACCGTCCGCAGCTCGAAGAGATGATTGGGTTCGTCCGCGACGGGGACACGGTGCTCGTGCATTCGATGGACCGGCTTGCGAGGAACCTCGAGGACCTGCGTCGGCTAGTGCGCCGGCTGACGGACAAGCGGGTCCGGGTCGAGTTCGTCAAGGAGCAGCTGACCTTCACGGGAGAGGACAGTGCGATGGCGAACCTGCTTCTGAACATGATGGGCGCGTTCGCGGAGTTCGAGCGCGAACTCATCCGAGAGCGCCAACGCGAGGGTATCGCCCTCGCTAAGCAGCGCGGCGCTTACCGCGGACGTGCCCGCTCACTCTCGCCGGCCCAGACTGCCGAGCTACGGGAACGTGCCGCCGCCGGGGTGCCGAAGACGACGCTGGCGAAGGAGTACGGCATCAGCCGGGAGACCGTGTACGCCTACCTTCGAGTTGCTGCAACCGTCGCCGCCAACTAGCGCCAGAGCCGAAGGGCCTGGCATCTAAGGGCGGTGAGTCTTGCACCATGTTTCGCGATGAGGTGCGCCGAGGTCACCACGGCGCCAACCCCTGTAGCTCCTCGTCAGGAGCGACAGCTTCTAGCCTGGCGGCACCTCGAAGTTCCGGCGTTGCCTGTTGCCAGCCCCAGCAGGACAGGCTGCGGCAGCAGCGAGCGAAACTTACCGCGCGCAATCAATGCGTATTCCTCATTATTTGAAGGCGTTGTGAGCGGCCGCTCGTCCCAGATTGCTCTCTGCACGAGACGCCCGTGATCACCTCGTCCCCGACAGGAGTCTCTGCACGACGGCTCGGGGCAGTATGCGAGGTAGAGCAGTGGCGCTGAGTGCCGATCAGCGGCACCATCGAGAAATGGGCTTCTTCTCCTCGGCGCTGAGCAACGGACGCATCTCTTTCCCGGGGGCGTCAGAGGAGTTGGTCTTCCGGGCGGTGCTGACGGCAGCGGCGCAGTGCCGCTTGTCGGTGCAGAACGCCGATTCGACGTCCGGCTTCGTCTTGTTGCGGGCGAAGAGCTTGTACCGGCATTGGGACGGCAACCTCTCGGTGTCCGTCACCGGCGAAAGATCCGGCGCCGTAGCTACCATCTCCGGCGCCACGACGACCAACTCGCTCACCGGAGTGACGGACCCTACTTCCCAGGGAGAGCTCGGACTTGTACGGGGCCGGCTCGATACGGCGATCCGGCGAGCGGTGTCACTCGCAGGAAGCGGGAGTGCGTCGGCTACCGCAACAGGGGAACCCTCTTCGTCAGCCGTGGACGCCGATGCCCAAAACGTGACCTCGCATCAGAAGCTGTGGTCGTCCCCGTTCGGCGACAAGCGCGACAAGGCGACGGTGACTATCTTCGACGACGCCCTCGAGTGGACGCACCGAGACGTCGAGGCGTCGATTCCCGTCGGCGATATCGAGGCCGTGGACGCCGTCGACTCCCTTCAGGGCGGAGCACTGAGGATCACGGCCTACGGTAGCGAGTACGTATTCGCGTTGGACCTCCACCGAGCAAGGACCGGCGCAGCGACAGTCGAGTCGCTCATGGTGGAGCGACGCGCTTCGTCCGTTGAGGCAACCCCTGAAACGCTTACGGACGACGAGTCGCTTAAGAGGAACCCTATCGATGCAGACACCGTTGGCCCCCTTGACGAGTCGAGTCACGACGCAGCGCGGCGGATCACTTCCCTGCACGGCTTGCTGACTTCTGGTGCCATCACTCAGGAGGAGTATGACCGCAAGAAGGCGCAGCTGCTCGAGCTGCTCTGACACGGTCGTCCGCGGTCAAGCACACAAGAGCTCGCCGACAAGGAGCACGGGCGTCATCACGAGGATCGCAGTCAAGATCAACCAAGCTGCTGCGCGCGCGGCGTGTAGGTCCGATCGACGTCGAAGACCTCAGCCACTCGCCCGCGACACCAGTCACGGTGCCTGAGCGCGGCAACGCAGGCGCCCGCTCCACAAGAAAGGCCGGGCTGCGTCTCGCAACCAGTGCAGTTGATAAAAGTCGCGGGAAACAGTTGCGTTACCTAGTTCTGAGACTCACTGCTCCAAACCAGCGCGCAGGTGAGGAAGCTCCGCTTCTCTGACCAATAAGACGTCTCGAATCCATAGGGATGCGAGACAACCTATGCGCCTGTATGTACCTCGGAATGACGTCTTTGGAGTAGCGGATTACGCGCAGGCGCAGCTGAGTGCTTCTTGGACGTCCTCCGTAGTCGGTGTGCAACCTCGCCGTGGTCGATGCGCAACCTCTCCGTAGTCCATGTGCAACCTCTCCGTAGTCCATGTGCAACCTCTCCGTAGTCCATGTGCAACCTCGCCACCGCTCGCGGCGAGGAGGAGGGTGGAACCAGTTGAACCGGAGAAACATCGAAGGAGAAACATCATGGACACCACGAAGACCACGGCCAGCTAGACGACTCAGCACGGCCGGTCGTTCCAGCGCAGCAAGATTCTCGGCGGCATCGTCGCCGTCACCCTCGCCCTCGGCGTCCCGACGCTCGCCGCCGCCCCCGCGCAAGCCGACACCGTCGCGACAGCAGCCGTCACTGCCGACAGCGGCCGCACCGTCGGCACTACTGAAGCGACCAACACCGTCCCGGACCCCACTCAGTGCACCTACGGGGCTAAGGAGAAGTTCCACGAGGCGACGGGCCTCTACCCGGCCTTCAAGGGCAACGCCTATGAATGGACCGACACCGCAGCGGCAACCGGTTGGACGACCGTCCTCGATGCGCAGGCGCGTAGCATCGTCGTCTTCCAGCCCGGAGTCCAAGGGTCAGATGCGACGTACGGCCACGTCGCCTGGGTCGACTCCATCGAACAGCACCCCGACGGGCTCTACATCAACATCACCGAGCTCAACGGTGTCGCCGGCCCCGGCCAGTGGGGCACCCGCCAGGTCAAGGACGTGCCCGGCATGAGCTACATCCTCGCTCCGTAGATCCGCGGAGAAGTCCGAACGGCTGTTGCAGCACGCGCTGCAGCAGCCGTTCGCTTGTCCGTCCACCCCGCAAGGACCGAACCGACAAGCAGAACGCCTGCTTGTCGAACCACGCCGGAGCCGTGTTCATCGGATCCGCCCACTGCAGACCAGCGGCGACCGCGCACACCACGCTCTCAGGACCGGCGCCGAAGTAGCAGTACCCGTGGGTCCCTCGATTTGCAGGTGCGGCAGCATCACCACGAGACGCCAGTTAGACAGCATCTTCCACACCTGGACCGTGAAGGTCTTCGTCTCCTGCAACCGGAAGCCGTTCCCCCGTCCGCACGATCCGCTCCCCCGCGAAGTCAGCCTCGGAACGCATCTGCCGCTCGAGGTCGTCGAGCGCCTCGGCTCGAGTGCGCAGCATCGCCTTCTGAATCACCGCCCCAGTGTCCCGATAGCCACCCCCTCACTGGACATTCCATCGGGCGGGCCTTACGGGACACTGCCGCCCGCACCCATGCACAGCGCATCCGGCTCGCCGCAGTGGTGCGGTGAACGACCCCTCATCGGACGCCGGACGCATCGACGCACTAGCCCTCCGAGGCTCGCGCCGCACTACCGTCGAATGCGCCCGCCCAAGGCTCCCCTAATCCAGTAAGGGGGTGTCCTGCCCGCAGCACGGTGAGGGTGGCAGCCCGTTCGAGCCGGGCCGGGTCAGAGGAGCCTCGCGCTGCGGGCGCGA